>JALYVR010000487.1 GCA_030853145.1 Chloroflexota bacterium
CTCCATCATGATAATAAACACCCGCCTGTCACGCGAAAGTGGAGATGTTACATCTCTCGTCTCGAAAAAGCTACAGACGCTATCACTGATCACGAGCCACGATCCCACCTGCCCAATTGCAAACTGCGTTGACATATTCCCTACTGTAGCCTCCTCCCCATCCTTATAATGGTGTTCAGTCAGGTGAAACTCAGGATTCTGCTCAAGAAACTGAGTCACCGACATGTTTTCAATTGATACAAGCGATGCATGCCAGCCCATTCATGAAGCCTTTCTACTTAAAGAAAACGCGAACAGTTCTCACAAGCATTTTTACCATAATTCAGATGGAACGAAGAAGACTATAACATCCTATCACAAGATATTTCCCACTGTTCTTTTCTCTTCTTCGTGGGAGAAACAAGACGCAGGTTGACGTAACTCCTGACAGAGCTTACAATGCCACTACAGCTTGCCCAAATCAACCTCCAGAGGAGCAACGTTGATGGATCTCGCCACGCCGCTTGAGAGCGCCACAAAAGTGATTGACCACTGGTTAGCATACAAAGTCCACGCGGACCGCCTCCCAGGGCTATCCGTGGGCATAGTATACAAAGATAAGATGATCTTCAGCCAGGGGTATGGCTACGCGGATATCGAGAAGAAGATCCCCGCCACCGCGACGACGTGTTACCGCATCGCCTCTTTTTCAAAGATATTTACCGCCATTGCCGTGCTGCAACTCTTTGAGCTAGAGAAGCTGCATCTCGATGATCGCGTGCGGCGCTACCTGCCCTGGTTTACCTCTGAACACGATCCACGCACAGGCCAGATTACCATCCGCCAACTGCTCACGCATACAGCCGGCCTTGATCGCGATGGCGCAACCCCGCATTGGACCGATTTTCAGTTCCCCTCCCTCGACCAGGTACAACAACATATCACAGACGGCGCCATGACCTACGCTCCCGCCGAGAAATGGAAATACTCCAACCTGGGATTTACCATTCTAGGGGAAGTAATCAAGGTGGCTTCTGGTATGTCCTACGAAGCGTTTGTAAATAAACATATCGTGAAGCGGCTCAACCTATCACACACCGCGCCAACAGTGACAGACGACATCGCCCGGCACCTGGCAGCGGGCTATAGCCGGGACATCCCAGGCCAGGAACGCACAGCCTTTCCTCGTATTGAGACGCGCGCAATGGCACCAGCCACCGGTTTTTCCTCAAATGTCATAGATCTCTGCCAATTTATGGTGGCGCAATTTGAGGGCCATACACGCCTGCTGGCAGACGCGAGCAAACGCGAGATGCGGCGTATCCAGTGGTTGCGCGAAGGGTCCAACTCCGACTGGAGCCTGGGTTTCCAGATGTGGAAGATCAACGAGAGACGTATCTATGGGCATGGGGGCAGCTTCCAGGGCTATAAGTCCAGGTTCGGCATCGATATAGGGCGCGCTATTGGCATAGTCATCCTCGCGAACGCCATCGACGCGCCCTCGCAGGACCTGCTAGATGGCGCGTTGCAGATCATTGACTATCTGATCACGCGTTTTGAGGAGTTCGCGCCAGCCAGTAACAAGGTCGAAAACATCGCGCGGTACGAAGGAAATTTCAGGTGCATCTGGGAAGATGTGGCGGTCGCCGCTGTCAACAGTGGTCTCTTGCTATACGATCCCGCAAGCACAAACCCGGCCCTGGATTTCCATCAATTACGCTATGAAAAAGGCCACCAGTTCAAGATGGTGGACGGGGATAGTTTTGGCAATATTGGAGAGCTGGTACGGTTTGAGTGCGACGACAAGGGGCTGGCGCGCCGCATGTTCGTTGGCCCCGATCCCCTGGAGCGCTTTGAGTAGCGGGTATTCCCACATTTGCGTTCTCTCCTTAGCACAGGCTATACCGCATATGTAGGATAAACACAGCAGGCGTCTTTAGAGAGAAGCAGAAGAAAGAAATCGTGCTTAAACATCGTAAAGCAGTCGTGATACACAGCCCACACTCCGGCCGAGCCGTGGAGCTATCCCAGGGCTTGACATACCTTGAGCAAGCCGGCATAGAGCTAGACCTGCTCATCTCCATAGCCGAACTGGATAACCTTCCTGCGCAGGGACCGTGTTGGTTGAAACGAGGCATCGATGTCGCGATTGCCGCCGGCGGGGATGGATTGGTGGGCGGGGTGATCGGCCACATCGCCGGCGATGGTCCCATCCTGGGCATCCTTCCGCTCGGTACCTCAAACGATATCGCGCGTTCGCTACGCATCCCCATTTCTCTGCCCCAGGCGGCCGATACAATTGCGTGGGGCAGTGAGCAAGAGATCGATATTGGCATGGCGCGCCCGGCTGAGCAGACCCCGCACCTGGCCGGCGACCACCAGCGCGGGCCTGCACATACCCATGCGCCTTCCAGGAAGCTGGGCTTCTTCGCGCACGCGCTCACCGTCGGGCTCAATGTGCAGTTCGCGCGCCTGGCAACCAGCGTCGCGCTCCGCCAGCGCTACGGACGACTGATCTATCCCTTTGCGGCGCTGGAGGCCGTGCGCAACTACGAAGCCCTGGAAGTTCAGCTTCACTTCGATGGTCTGGCACTGCCACAAGCGTCAGGAGAGGTGCTCACTCCTTCCCCCAACACCAGCATGGCCGAGGAGCTTAGCAGGCTTCACTGTCACGCGCTCCAGGTGGCTATCATTGATGCACCTATATTTGGTGGGCAGTGGCAGCTCGCCGTCCCTGGCGGGAGTATCAACGATGGCTTGCTGGATATCATTGTGATTGATAACATCGATTTCAGGGATATCAGCATCGCCCTGGCCCGCCTCTTCACGCCCACAGAACAACAGGCAGAACCTTCAGCAGATAACCCGCATGAGCATCTCCTGCTACGGCATCCCGCCGAACTCTCAGGGATTCCGGGCATCCATCACATGCGGGCGCGCGGCGTGTCGATCACGACGAACGCTGATCCACGGGATGTAACTCTGGATGGGGAGGTACGAGGTCAGACGCCAATTCAGGTGTCTGTGGCGAATGAGCGACTGCGGGTGGCAGTCCCACAAGAAAGCGAAGTTTTTTGAGCAGCCAGAAACCGGCCTCGACCGCTGGACCAACGCCCAGCGCAAAGAGGATGGTGCCGATGCCAACGGTGCCGCCCAATAAGAAGCCCACCAGGCAGGCTGAACACTCTATGACGGCGCGCACAATAGCGATGCGCACATGTGTGAGCGTGTTGAGGCGCAGCATCAGGCCATCCCTGGGACCAGCCCCCAGGCGCGGCGAGATATAGAGGGCGGTCCCAAGCCCCATAAGAAACACGCCCAGAACATCCACCGGCAGCCGCAACAGCCACGAGTCACGACTCAGGTCCGGCAGCCAGTTCATACGCAGCAGGAAATCGACAAAGAGGCCGATGAGCAGCATATTGAGGAGCGTCCCCACGCCCGGACAGACCTTCAGGAGCAGGCCAATCACAATCACTACGGCCCCCACAACAATGCTGGCCTGCCCAAACGAGAGCGGGGTGTGCAGGCTCACTCCCTTGTGCAAAACATCCCACGGCCCCAAGCCCATGCCAGAACGATAGGTCGTCACGACCCCAAGCGCGCAGACAAAGAGGCCGCAGATTAAGATGCAGAGCTGTCCCAGATAATTCCAGAAAGAATGGGTATGCGGATAGATTTTTTTCATACAATGAAAGTCCTCAGTATGATAGACAAGGACGTTGTAGGAATATCCCTGGCAAAAACAAGGCCTTATGCTATGGCAACACCAGGCACCAATGAACTATTCCAGTCTACCTGGCAGAGAACCAGCATACAACAGCCAAAGCAGGATATGAAGCCACCCATTGTATGAGACGCTCTCCGTTAGCCTCGCCTGTCACCCGATAGCCGTTACGTTGCCTCAACTTCGGTCGATGATACGGTCATCATTTGGCAGGTGGACGCGTACAGGGAGAGAGGCTACATAGGCGTAAGGGCGCAGACAGGGTAGGAACACGCGGGCTTGTAAACCGCGCCCCTACCCTGTCTGCGCCCTTACGCATATGTAGCCTCTACCGAATACTATAACGCGAGGCCTACGAGAGCCTACCAATTATTGTGGCGGATAGTGACTACGATTTGCGCGATCCAGGGGCCATACCCCAGAACAGGAGAATAACCAGCAGGGCGAACAGGAGTATCATGAAACCCATCAACCAGTTCACCATACCGGAGATATTGATCTGGAAGAAGCCGGCGGCGGCGAAGAACACGACTATCAGGATGCCAATGAGCGGGAAAAGAAATAACATACCGAGTCGCGAGCGCCGGTTGGCAGGACGACGCTGATAATCCATATCTGTATCGAGTGGCTCCATGGAAGTACAGAACCTTTCTACATCACCGGGCGCAGAGAAAGCCTACTCCCGTCCAATCCTTCATGCACTTCCCGCAGAGCACGCGGGAAGCCAGTACGTGGCAGGTATAGTGGCCTCGACTATTCATCACAGGCCTGTACACCGCCTCCAGGCTTTATTATAGTGCGTCTTCAGACTCAACGCAACTATCCTATCAACCAATATTTCAGGGCTATACAACAACTGC
>JALYVR010000488.1 GCA_030853145.1 Chloroflexota bacterium
TTACAAGCCCGCCTGGTAGGCCGATACGTGTGATGTCTGCGCGGGCTTGTAAACGGCGCCCCTACGATATGATACGTGTGATGTCTGCGCGGGCTTGTAAACGGCGCCCCTACGATCTGGCTCCCCATATGACATATTTTCCCTAATATATCATATGTCTACGCATCCCTCCGCGCTTTTTGTTGCAGCTCGTAGAGCTTGCTGATGGCCTCGATGGGGGTCAGTTCGTCGATGGCCAGGGCTTTGATCTCTTCGATGAGCGGATGCGGCTCGGAGGCGAAGAGGGTCATTTGCCAACTCACGGGCATCGTCATGTCACGCATGGCTTTGCGGCGTGTTTTGGCGTCGCCCTGCTTCTCCAGCTCTTCAAGGATCTCCTGGGCGCGATGGATGACCGGGCGAGGGATACCGGCCAGTTGGGCCACATGCACGCCATAGCTTCTATCGGCTCCCCCAGGCACGATCTTGCGCAGAAACACGATGTCGCCGCCCTCCTCGGTGACGGCGACGTTCAGGCAGCGGATGCGCGGCAGCAGGCGGGCCACCTCGACAAGTTCATGGTAATGGGTGGCGAAGAGGGTGCGCGCGCCACTGCGTTTATTGTTGTGCAGGTATTCGACGATGGCGCGCGCGATGGCCAGGCCGTCGTAGGTGCTGGTGCCGCGCCCGATCTCGTCGAGAATTACCAGACTGCGGGGTGTGGCGTGATGCAGGATGTTGGCGGTCTCGACCATCTCGACCATGAAGGTGCTCTGGCCGGTCGCCAGGTCGTCCTGGGCGCCGATGCGCGTGAAGATGCGGTCCACGATGCCGATGGTGGCGCTCTCGGCGGGCACGTAGCTGCCGACCTGCGCTAGCAGCGTGATGAGCGCGACCTGGCGCAGGTAGGTGGATTTGCCCGCCATGTTGGGGCCAGTGATAATCAAGATCTGGGCCTCGTGGTTGGAGAGTTCGGCATCGTTGGGGATGAAGGGCGTCTCCGCCTGTGCCTGCTCGACGACCGGATGGCGGCCGGCGACTATGTGCAGGGTATCGCCGTCGTTGAGCTGTGGGCAGCAGTAGCTATGGCGCGCGGCGACCTCGGCCAGGCTCAGATAGACATCGATCTCGGCGAGGATGTGCGCGGTATCGAGGATACGCTCCGAGGCGTGCAGCGCGATCTCGGCGCGCAGTTGGGCGAAGAGTTCGCTCTCCAGCTTGCCGGTACGCTCCCTGGCGTTGAGGATCAGCACCTCGTACTCCTTGAGGTCGGGCGTCACGAAGCGCTCGCCTCCGGTGAGCGTTTGCCTGCGCAGGTAGTCGGCCGGCACGCGGTGTTTGTGGGAGTTGGAGACCTCGATGAAGTAGCCGGTGTTCTTGTTATAGCCAACCTTAAGGGTGTTGATGCCTGTGCGGCGGCGCTCGCGCTGCTCCAGTTGCGCCATCCACTGCTGCCCATCCTCCGAGGCCAGCTTGATTTTGTCAAGCTCCTCATTGTAACCTGCGCGGATGACGCCGCCCTCGGAGGCGCTCACAGGCGGCTCCTCGACGATAGCGTGCTCGATCAGGTCGATGATATCCGCGTTGTCGGCCAGGCGCTGTAGCAGGCGCGAGAGCAGGGGCATATGAGCCAGCGCGGAGGTTGTGTCAGGGTCGCCGCCCTGCGCCAGGTGCGCGCGGATATCGGCGGCGGCGCGCAGGCCGTTTGCCAGCGACACCAGGTCGCGCGGGATGGCGATGCGCTGGCGCACACGATTGATGAGGCGTTCAAGGTCGCCGGCCTTTTTCAGAGCCTCGGCCAGCCGAGCCTGGATCAATGTATCGCTCAGAAGCTCGCCGATGAGTTGCTGGCGCTGCTGGAGTATGGCGATGTCGAGCAGCGGTTGGCCGAGCCAGCGGCGCAACAGGCGACCGCCCATAGGCGAGCGCGTCTTATCGAGCACCCAGAGCAGTGAGCCTTTGACTGAACCGCCGCGCCCGCTCTCGAAGAGTTCCAGGTTGCGGCGCGTGTGCGGATCGAGCGTCATAAAGGCGGCGGTCGAGTAGGTCTCCAGCGAGGTAAGCTGGCGCACCACGCCCTTCTGGGCCTCTTGCAGGTAGGCCAGCACGGCGCCGGCGGCGCGAATGGCCAGCGGGAGGCGGTCGCAGCCGAAGCCCTCCAGAGAGGCCACCTCAAAGTGGGTCAGCAGGCGGTGGCGGGCGTCTTCTTCTGAAAAGTAGCGGGTATCGTAGGGGGTCACGTGCCCGGCGACGCCTTTCAACAACCTGGCCAGGGGTGCGAAGTCATCCTCGTCGTCCTCGTCGAGTTCGGGGGCCTCGGCATTGGGATTGCCGTTGCTGCCAAGCTTTGTGACCTGCTTCTCGCTCATCACAGTTGCCAGCCAGCGGCGTTTGCGGTTGCCCTGGTGGCCATAGTGTGCCTCGACGAGCACCTCGGCGGGGCCGACGCGAGCGATCTCCTGCTGGAGCGCCAGTTCCGGTTCGGGGGTCGCGAACTGGGTGGTGGCGAATTCGCCTGTGGTAATATCCACATAGGCGATGCCCAGGGCGTCGTGCCCCACGACGGTGGCCGCCAGGAAGTTATTGCGTTTGGCCGTGAGCATAGCGGGATCAACGACGGTCCCTGGGGTGACGATACGCGTCACCTCGCGGTCGACAAGGCCCCTGGAGAGGGCGGGATCGCTCATCTGGTCGCAGATGGCCACGCGGTAGCCCTTGCTCACGAGGCGCGCGATATAGCTCTCGGCGGCCGTGTGGGGGAAACCGGCCATCGGCGATTTCTGGCCACGCCCGAAGTCGCGGCGCGTCAGGGCGATCTCCAGTTCGCGCGCGACGATCTCGGCGTCGTCGTCGAACAGCTCATAAAAGTCGCCCATGCGAAAGAAGAGGATCGCATCGGGATGCTGGCCCTTGATCTGCAAGTATTGCGCCCGCACCGGGCTATGCGTAGGGTTGGCCTTCTCAAAGTCTTCAAATAGCATATCGCACCTCCAGGGGAGAGACGGTCATCATCTCTCGGGTCATTGTAGTGTACCTGGATTCGCGCGATTTGTAAAAGTCCAGGCAGACAAGCACCCCCCTTCAGTCCCGTTAAGTTGCAAATATGGATTTCCTTCTATATACTGAGGGCGTCCATATACGCTACGCGCGGACTGAGAGAGAATCACGCGAGCCAAAAGCAGAGTAGAGTAGCAAGCAGTCCCATTGCTAATGTATCTAGAGGAGGCTCCTGTGTTTTACACTGTGCTCCTGAGCTGTATATCGAACAGCGGTGCCTTGATGCTGCCACTATCTTCGTATGTTTTGAGCGATGTGCAGCTTACCCTGCTGGATTGGATGATCCATGTGCCCCTGGGGGTGTTGTTGCTGGCCGCGTTTCTGGCGGGCGCGCTCTGTCTCTACCTGGTAGCGGTCGCATCGGCCCGGCGCGACCGGCGCGAGATACAGCGGTTGAGAATGCGCGTAGAAGAGCTTGAGCACATAGCGATGAGCGCGCGGTCTCCCTCAGGTCCTTTGCTGCCGGTCACGCCGCCGATTGTGCCCATGCCAGGCATGCCCAATCCGCTGCAGATGATGCAGCCCTTCCATGACTGAGACGCGCTCCCTGTTTTCCCGCTAGCGACCAAATAGTGCTGCCAGTAAGCGCTGCAAGAAATTGCGGCGCTTTTTCGGAACTATTGTCACAGGAGGCGATTCCTGAGGCTGCCAGGCGTAGGCTGGAGTTTCGCTAGTGGTGTCCGCGTTTTCTATTGCTGTCGCCCTTTGCTGGTGTGACGGTTCGGTCCTGGCTCCTGGCTCCTGTTCTTGTTCTATCACTCCCGTTGTAGCGTTCTGTTCCGGCTCTACATACTCCTGCAAGGGAGGTCCCATAGTTGGGTCGTCGTTGGCGACATCGACGAATGTGACAGCCCCTGGCTCGCCAGGAGCGGTGACTGCTTCTGCTGTTGTTGCATCTGCTTCTGGCAGGCTTTCTCCTGTGGTAGTCTCTTCCTGAGGCTCTGCAGAAGTCGTTGTAGAGAGGTCCGCGACGGGTATCTCAGCCGCTGGAACATCCAGTTCCATAGCTTCCGCCTGATCCTGCATCGGGGGCGCCTCTAGAGATGGCATGACCTCTTGCGATGCATCTGTAGCTGCTACAGGTTCGGCCGTTGGCATGAGAATGGCGGGCACAAACAGGGTATCTTCCTCAGTATCAGGATCGGGTTCGCTCTCTACGAGCAAAGCTTCTTCACTTGCTTTATCTGTGGGAGCAGGCTCCTCACCAGACTCAGCGACTTCTGCTTGTGTGTCTGGCAGGTCAGCTTCTGAGGGTGCTGTTTCCTGTTCACTGGTAAGTTCCTCAGCAGACTCAGAAACTTCTGCTTGTGTGCCTGGCAGGTCAGCTTCTACAGGCGTTGCCTCCTGTTCGATGGCAAATTCTTCAACAGGCTCGGAAGCTAGCTGGGTAGCAGGTAGCGTGATCTCTTCTTCCTCCGGTTCGATAGCCACCTGCGTATCAGGTTGAGCAGGCTCTTCCTGAGTAAGTGGGGCAACTTCGGCTTGCGTGGCCGGTAGTTCAGCTTCCACGGCTGTGTCGTCTTGTTC
>JALYVR010000489.1 GCA_030853145.1 Chloroflexota bacterium
TGCCATGGGTGCTGGTCCCCATCGCCGCGCCATCTTCCCTCGGTCAGAGATGTAGGGGCACTCCCTTGCGGGTGCCCTGTTCCAACACGACACATGGTCCATTTTCTTCTAATGTTGCCTTCGCCTGGGGCGGCTCCGATCACGATTGTGTAGCAACGAATGCGTTGGCCACCGCACGGTCAGCCTACGCGGGTCGGGGCTGTATTTCGTGTACGGGCGCCGCTGGCCTGCGCCCGGTTGGCACATACCGTTCGCGTAGCTCAGCCTTGATGACTTTGCCCATAGCATTGCGCGGCAGGGATTCAGCAAAACGAATGACGCGTGGGATCTTGTAGCGGGCCAGCTTATCGGCGCAGTAGCGCTGGATATCTTCGGGCGTGAGGCTGCCGGGGACGCGTAGCACGACGATGGCCAGGCCCACCTCGCCCCATTTTGGGTTGGGCTGGGCGATGACAGCCACCTCGACCACGCCGGGGTGCGTGGCGATCACGTTCTCGATCTCGGCCGGGTAGATGTTTTCGCCGCCTGAGATCAGCATATCTTTTTTGCGGCCAACGATGTAGTAATAGCCCTCGCTATCGCAGCGCACCAGGTCGCCGGTATGCCACCAGCCACCGCGATAGGCCTCCTCGCTAGCCTCCGGGCGCCGCCAATAGCCTGAACACACGTGGGGGCCGGCCAGAAGCAACTCGCCCACCTCGCCGGGCGCTACCTCGCGATCCGCGCTATCGACGATGCGGGCCTGCGAATGGAAGACCGGGCGGCCGACGGAACCAGCCTTACGCAACGCGTCTTCGGGGGCGAGGCTGAAGCAGTTGACGCCTACCTCGGTCAGACCATAGCCCTGACGAAATTCCAGGCCGCGCGCTGCATAGCCCTGGATCACCGGCAGTGGACAGGAGGAGCCGCCGGTGACACAGAAACGCATGGCGGAGAAATCAGCGCTCGCAAAGGCGGGATGCTCCATCAATATTTGAAAAACCGTGGGTACCGCGAAGACGATGGTGCAGCGCTCCTGCTCGATGGCGCGCAGGACAAGTTCGGGCGCGGCCGAGTGCAGCAGCACCACGGTTCCGCCGCAGTGATAGAGCGGGGTCGTCAGGACATTTAAACCGCCGGCATGAAAAAAGGGCGCGAAGGTCGGCGTGATATCGGTGTCGCGCAGCCCCCAACTGACCTGGGTATTGATGGCGTTCCAGGTCAGCATGCGCTGCGAAAGCATGGCCCCCTTGGGTATGCCCATCGTCCCCGATGTATACAGGATCAGCACAGGTTCTTCGCCATCGGGCGTCTGGAATGGCACAACGCTGTCCGCCAGTTCGCGGTTGCTGCCTGGAAACGCGTCCAGGGCCAGTAATGGGAGGTTGGCCAGGGCCTGGGAGACCTTGTGAGCCGGCGCGGCATAGGTGCTGTCATGCAGCAAGAGTGCTGGCTCGCAATCCGTGAGGAGTGTCGTCAGTTCATGTACGGTCAGGCGCCAGTTGAGCGGCACCAGGATGGCACCCAGGAGGGCGCAGGCAAAGAAAGCATCCAGGTACTCAGGAGAGTTGGCGGCTAGAATTGCCACACGGTCGCCCTGTGCGATGCGATGCTGCTGCTGCAAAACGGCGGCCAGGGCGCGAGCGCGCAGGTTCAATACGCGATACGTCAGACGCGCCCCGGTCTCTGCATCGATCAGCCCGACCTTCTCAGGCGTGAGCTGCTCGCGCCATGCCAACCAGGCTCCGATAGTGGTAAACGTCATCGTTATTCCCCTTTACGAAGGGTGAGCAGGCAGGCCGTTGTGTGCTCACCCCCAGCGAAGCGCGGTGGCGCCCCAGGTGAAACCCAGGCCCGCGCTGGCCATGACCACCAGGTCGCCGGACTTCACGCGCCCGCGCTGGCAGGCTAGTTCCAGCGCCAGCACCTGGTCCGGGGCGCCGATATGGCCATATTCGTCCAGGTACAGCGATTGTTCCTCTTGCAGGCCCAGTAACGCTAAGATGCGCCGGTGCATCGAGGGCTTCATATGGTTGATCGCCAGAAAATCGATTTCGTCGGGCCGGTAGCCACTGCGCTCAACAGCTTCGCGCACCACCTGCACAAAACGCTGCTCCGAAATGCCCTCCAGGCCCGCACGCAGGTGCTCTGTGTCGGCGACATGAAAGGTATGCTGCCGCTGGCTCAGCGTCTCATGCGAGGTCGGCAGGCGCGTGCCACCGGCCGGAATAACTACATCCTCAGACAGCGAGCCATCCGTTATAAAGGACGAGGCCAGTACCTGATTGGTTGCATGGTCGCGCCGCAGCAGCATGGCGCTGCCGCCATCCGCCAGGTTAAAGAGGAAACGGCTGGACTGGTCGCGGAAATCGATGAGGTCTGCGGTGCGATGGCCACCGCAGATCAGCACCGTGCGCAAATGGGAGTCGGCCGTCATCAGATCGCGCGCCACCTTGAGGGCCAGCACATTCGTGGTACACAGCGCCACCAGCTCAAAGGCATAGGCATTGGTGGCCTGCAAGAGGTACTGAATGCGATTGGCGGCGGACCAGACATAAAAATCCTTATGCATGCTGCCGGAATACAGAATCAGGTCAAGGGCCTGTGGCGTAACCTTGGCGCGTTCCAGGGCCAGCGTCGCGGCCTGCACAGCCATAAACGAGGTCTGATCGGCGGGTCCGGCCCGGTGTTTCTGCGCGATCCCCAGCTTAGCGCGCACAATGCTTTCAGGGATGCCCGCTTGCTCGGCAATGTAGGCGGCATCCTGCACCTGTTCGGGCAGATAGGTAGCCATGGCCATCAGGCCGATGCGCGGTTGGTGTTGCTCCAGGCCCACACGAACACTCCTTTATGTAAGGTTCTCATGCCAAACATGACACATGGTTCATATATCATATACTGTACAGAGAAGTGGGAGAAAAGTCAAGGGTATGGGTTCGCCGACTGGACAATTCAAAGGTCACCCAATTGTGCGAAGACGAGACATACGAGAGGTAGGGGCGCCGTTTACAAGCCCCATAGACAGTAAGTTAAGGAAAAATGAGCACAAAGCATGCTTGTTCTGCCTCTTTTGCATCGATCTGGATACCGTCCGAACCAAGCTAGCAGAGAATGCTAGTAAATAGCGTGAATGTTCGACGATTTTTAGGGTGAAACCTGGGAAATCAGCGTGAAACATAGGAATCAGCCAGGAAGACGATAGAGAAACCCCTTCCTACCTCGATTCATTCATTACCATTTTGTAAATTGAGGCTACTGCGATTTTATCCATAATTTGGCTTAAAGGGAAGCCAACCTGCTCGTTGTGGTAGAACCCCACTCTACGGTGAACGCGCTCAAGCGAGCTTACGAGGTCTGCCTCGTGGTCGTTTGGGCGCATGAGGCTCACGTTCAGGCCGAGAGCGTGGTCGTCCTCGTCGTTTGGGTTCGACCCAGGGAGCAGGAGCGACCTTGTAGGTCAGCAATTCGCTCACCTTCCAGACATGATCGGTCAAGCCGCTCGCCATGGCAGGAGTCGAGGCCGATCCGAGGTGAGTAGACTTGCTCAACTCGTGATGAGGCCAGCAGAAATTGTAGGTACAGCCGATCAGATACATGCCGTGTTCTAAGGCTTGTAGACGACGAGCAGCTTGACGGCCTTTGCGCGTCAAGGAGGCGAGGCGTTCGCGCATCGTCCCATTGAGTCGTTCGATAAAAGCAGTATTGAGTGCCGTTCCTCCCTTTGACTGCTTGAGCAGTTGATCCGCTTGCTCCAGCGTTCCCAGCGTCATCTTGCGCGTCACTTCCACGACTCGTTTCTTCTCCGCTCGTTTGATGACGGTGGCGATACACAGCTCGGACCACACTCGCAAGCAGCAGCGTCCTCGCCCTGCCGTCTCTTTGACTTTCTCTCGAAACGCACGACGAATACTGTTGGGGTACGCGGCCCAGCCATCGGTACTTACTAACAGCGCACACATGGCCTGCGAACACGCACGCACGTGAGCCATCATGCGATCTGCTAACGCTCGGTCACGTGTTCGACTCACGGTTCCTCCCAGCCACAGTCGCGTCGAGACCATCATCGAGAATCCCATCCATGCGATCATCGCTCGCCCTTTCACCCGAATCTCATCAGCTTGCACGTGCAACAGATCGAGTGTTCCTTGCTCAACCAAAGCGTGATGCACCTTCTGTGAGTGCATCCCTGCTCGATCCCGCCACGAGGCCACGGTTCGTTCGTCCAATCCATAGGCATGAACAATCGCTTGCACCGGACAGCCATACGCCACTAACGTGACCACAATGACCACCAACTCGGTTGGCTTGCGAAGCCCTTCCAGCATGGTTCCTCGTCGGGCACTAAACGTGTGTTTACATTGTCGGCATCGATACCGTTCTCGTTGGCGGTCGTGAATGCGAATGTTGCCCTCTCCGACTTTTCCTCTTGCCAAACATCTCTCATTCGGGCAAAATTGCAGAGACGGGTTCATTGGCTCTTGCTGTTGGTTTTTCATGTCTACAGCATTGCCAATGACTCACTTTTTTGCAAGCCCCCTGACTATTTCACCAGTTAAGGGAGTCCTACCGAATATTCGGTACAAC
>JALYVR010000490.1 GCA_030853145.1 Chloroflexota bacterium
TCGCTGCGCCATGCCGCGCCCCAGCATCAGGACGTTGGCCCCGCCCGCGATAGCCTCGCGCGCCCGCGCCCGCGTATCATACAGCCCGCTGAGAAACGTGGGCGAAGTCATCCCGTGATCGAGGGCGCAGATGATACAGGAACCGTAGCGAGGCTCAATCAAGCGCTTCATCCGTATGGCTTTGCCTGGATGCATGGCATGTTCTCCTTGAAAGACGTGACGAGATATGAGGTCCAACTTACGAGATAGCACGCACCTCGGAGTATACCGGACTGGGGCGCCGGGCGTCAATGGAAAGCGCAGCATAGGGTAGTTCTCCCGCGACCTCGTTACGGGATTTTTAGCGTACTACTCTGACCCACTTCATGTTCCCACCCGCACATGAAGTGGGTCAGAGTAGTCTTCACCAGGTGAGGGACCTTTGCGAAGATCGAAACTCTCTGACAAAGCCCAGCGCCGCCGCGAATGCCTGGCGTCCCGTAGTATTCGCTAGAGGAACGAGCAGATACACCCCCACAAAAAGGCTATAGAGCAGGTAGAGCAACTGCTTGTGATCAAGCGGTTGGTACACCACGAAGGGATGCCACAAGACACTGAACTCAGGCGTGTAGTAACACACCGGCGTCTCCAGATAAGCGTTGTTAGCCAGGCAGAAACTCATCAGGGCTTTATCGCCGTAGACCGCGCCATTGATGCCGACCCAAACGGAAAGCACAAGCACCAGCAGCGTCAGCACGTTCACGAACAACGAGCGATGGAGCCATTGCAGGCGTACAGCGAGCGCGAAGGAGGCCGGAACCGAGGCAATGAGCAGGAAGCGCGGTCCCCAGAACCAGCCGCCATGCCAGGCCCACCAGGAAGAATAGACCAACAAGACGCCAATGAAAAAGCTGATCCACAGCAAGTAGATGGCGAACAGGTCCACCGACATCTTCTCGCGCACAGCGCGCAACGTCTGGCGAATGGGGAGCAGCAGACCTGGCGCGAAAAAGAAGATCCCCTTGCCGAAGGAGAAGAGCAGCGAGATCAGACCAAAGAAGAAGGGATTGCTGAAGCCTGGCCTGCCCGAATAGGGCATAATAGTGCGGACCCCGTGATCATCGGCATAGCCATTGGCAAAGGGGCTGCCGCGTCGAATCCAGGACTCCAGCATCATGAGGGCCAGCGCGGCGAACAACGCCAGGACGTAGCGAACGCGGCGCTTTGCCAGGATATGCATGCCATCCAGCAAAAACAGGCCCAGCAGCGTCGCCGGGGTATTGACCACCCCCAGGATGATCACACACCAGCCGACGAGCGCGGGACCGGCGACAAGAGCAACGCAGCCAACCGCGACGAAGACGGCGGTGAAGGCCTCGCCATAGTAGTAGAGCAGGTGATACGGAAACATGGAGGCCATGACGAGCAGCAAGAAGAACTTGCGCAGCAGGCCACGATTCACGCGATCCTTCAGCAACCAGTAGATGGCGAGCATGCCCGCCCCCAGGACGAACACATTGTAGCGCGAGAGCCACCAGTCATGGCTCTGATAGATTTTGCTCAGATACCAAAAGGGGGTCGAGAACAACGGGCCAACCATCGAGTATTTAACCTGGGGCATGGTACCATTCACCAGGAGGTCCGCCAGCGCCGCAAACCTGAACCAGCCATCGCCACCTAGTTCGTGGGGCAACAAGAGCAGATTCGCCAGCAAACCTGCAACCACGAGGGCCGTCTCCAACCACGGAAAGGGAAACCTATCTAGCGCAAGCTTGCTTGTAGTAGGAGCAGGTACTTCTTCTATTGCTTCAGTCTGTTCCTCAATCATACATATAATTCCTTTATGCTCTTCTCTATGGAAAGGATGGCCATAGCCTTTAGTCATCCTGCTTTAATGGGACATAGGGACTCTCCAGGTGCCTGTGGGTCATGAGGTGCAATGGTCCAAACGACGGCATATCCTGCGTCAGCACTGAATATCCCACGCTCAGCGTCACGGTTCGAGGCAGGGGACTTTGCGCGGGCAGATCAAAGGCTACTAGCAAGCGATCGCCGGCGCGCATCGCATTAAAGGTGCAAACGCTCTGCATGCCCTGTGCTTTCCCGGCGTCCGGTAACGCCGTTACCTGATACCGATAATACGTCTCGTAGGCGGGAGGCAGCGCGCGCAACCAGTTTCCCTGAGAGACCAGCCTTGAGGTATCGTCAAAGGGGAACCACTGCACCTGGGGTGTCGAGAAACGTACATCTCGTCCAAATACTGCTTGAGATTGCTCCGGACTGGTGGGCGACGAGAGCTGATAGATTCTAAACGGCTGACCTCCCAGGATAGGAGGTTGCGCGAGCAGCCTGGCGGAAGTAAAGCGGCCAAGCAGAGCATACGTGAGCTGCGTGGAGGGAGGTGTCAGCAGGAGGGCCGGGCCGGACGCTGGGTTGGGGAGTACGAGGCAGTGAGCGGCATCGAAGACCGTGACGGGCGTCTGTAACTGCCGGGAGAAATAGTACATGGCCTGCTCAGTGGAAAAATCCGTCGCCACATACACCCGGCTGAGGTGTTGTTGCTGCGCCAGGTGGTCCAGTTCCGCGAAGGCATTCTGGTACGAATGGAGATCCGAAAAATAGACATAAAGGTCACTATCGCTGAAGTGTCCCCGACTATCATCGATCACCAACGCTGTCCCGCCAACGCACTGCAGGAGCAACAACAGAACCGTGACGCTGTACAGCAAGCTATGTGCTACGAGCCAGGGCGTCTGCCTGGACCGGCTGACCCACCTGCGCAGCAATTCGAGGAAGAGTCCGACGAGCACAAAAGGGCCAGGGAGGGTCACCAGCAAGTAATGAGTGAAGAGCGGCAAGGTATGCCGGGCCGTGACCAGCAAGGGCAACGCCTGCCAGGTACACAACAACAACAGGCCAGCGGCTGAGGCAGGAGGCGCCAGGCGCTGCCAACGCTGGCGCCATGACGGCGTGGCGCGGCGCTCGCTCTCTTCCAGATTATCATTCCCGCTGCGCGAGGAGCGCCACCACCAGTAGCCGGCCAGTCCCAGCGCCGCGATAAAGCCGCCTATGACGCTGTATAATAATCCTTGCGACAACCAGTACAGCGGCAGAGCCAGCCTATGTACCCATGAATGCGCGCTCAACGGTGCCTGCTTTGGATCGCTGGGGCCAAGAAAAGTCAGGTAGGTACTCCAGGAGTCACCATCAATACACGCATTCGCCCGGTGACAGACCTGAGCTTGTAAAACAGAATGGACAATTGCGATATCACTAAAGTTTGTCACCAGTTCCCACAGGAGATAGGGAGCAAATATCACCGCCAGCGCAAGGCTAGCATACCCCAGGTCGCGCCAGCGCAGTGTCTCGGGGGCCCACAACAGCGCCAGCAGCAGCGGAACGAGCAGCAACAATACAGTCAGGTGCATCTGGAGCAAGATAGCGAGCCAGATGATCGCCAGGGGAAGCCAGCCTTTGCGCCGCTCCACTACGCCACGAAACAAGGTGCAGAAGAAGAGCAGCACGAAGAGCGGCAGCATGTTGGGCTGCCAGATGAAACGCGAGTAGAGCAGCGGAACCGCCGCCGCCGCGTAGAGCAGGCCGGCGACCGTCCCGGCAAAACGCCCGTAATAGCGGGTGACAAAGATATAGGTGACGAGCACTGCGGCGACCGCGAAGAGACTATTGAGCAACACCGCCAGCAGCGGATTATCACTCAACGCGGCAGGCAGCATATAGAGATAGAGCAGGCCAGGTGGATTGGCGAAACCCAGCGAGGACGTACTATCGGTTATCGGAAGGAGGCCACGATGCACCGCGTCGTAGGCCATGCGGAAAATCAGGACCTGATCTCCCTCGAACTGGCTTGTATCTACCCGGTAGAAGCGCAGCACACTAGCTACCAGGATAATCAGATAACACTCCCAGTAGCGATACCAGGCGCCAGCGACGACCCCGCGCGCAGCGGAGGGCCGCGCTTCCCTGACAGCAGATGGCTTCGCCTGTGCCAGCGATACTTTTATAGTCATGTGTGTTGCTTCCTCTTCCAGAAATATTCCAGGATCACGCTACTTCTATTACCTTTACAGCCCTGGCCTGAAAGGCACAGCTACCCAATAGAGCGAGTACCATACCAAGCAAGATCAGCCCACGCAGCAGCGCCAGGAAGAAGATGATCGTAGGAGGAGGAGCGCTATAGGTATAGACAATGGGATAGATGAGCAGGGTGAGCACCATCACAGCACCCCAGGGAAGGCACCAGCGCCAGTTCGGTTTACCTGCATAGACCGCGAGCGGAATCACCCAGATCACATATTGGGGACTGAACACCTTGCCGGTGACCAACACCACAGTGATCGTCATCAAGCTCGCCAGGGCTACATTGAGCTTCCGCCAGATCTGTAGTCCAAAGGTGCATAGCAACAGCAAGACCAGCAGGAGTGTCCCCAGCGAGCTGATCTTTGAAGAGAGGTCGCTCGCCACATTGAGCGACACGAAACTGAAATCGTAGTGATATGGGTGCCCTACGAAGCTGCCCAGCCAGACAAAAGCGGCTGATAGCGTCTCGATTT
>JALYVR010000491.1 GCA_030853145.1 Chloroflexota bacterium
TAGTTGAAATGATCGACGTTGGCTGAGGAGAGGCCGTCCCTCCATTATTATGGCGAGCCGCGTAAAAGGCAATGGCCATACTGCCAACCAGGACTACCAGGAAAACAGCCGCCGCCAATGTACCGAGTCGCTGAAAGAGAGGGGAGCGTCGCCGGTGTGAGCCACGGAGGCTGCCTATAGCTCCAGCACTGTATGGCGTTTGTGGATTTTGCATAGGTCGTTCTTTCTTATTTACTTGCATATCTTGTTTCAAAGGAGTGGCGCCCGCGATGCGGTTCCAGATCCGATCGAGCGTCTCTTGCTCAGTTTTGGCATCGGTCTGGTAGTAGCTGCGGAGATGCGCCATGGCCTCCGCGTCTAGCTGATCGCCTTCTCTGGATTGCCTCACACTGTCAATTTGCCTGTCGACTTCTTCCGGCAAAAAAAACTCATCATTCTCAGCCACGCTCCTGCTCCTCCCTTCTTCGTCGATAGATTTTCCGTAAAAGATTTAAACTGCGTGAAAGCGTGACGCGCACCATGTTTTCCTGTTTTCCCAACGTGATCGCGATCTCACTACAGGATAAATCCTGGCCGAAGCGCATGCGTAAAATCTGCTGTTGAAGCAGGGGCAAGTTTTGCAGGTGAGCATACAAATCCAAATAATCCTCTTGCCGCAACGCCGCGTATTCGGGACTTGCCATCTCATCTTCAAAAAGACTGTCAGCGACATGCTCAAGTGTCACATTCTGGTGCGTTTTCGCACGCCTGTATGTATCGATGACTTTGTTGCGGGTAACGCGCCAGAGCCACAACTGTTTCTCTTTCTCCGTAAGTGCAGGAAATTTTGCATTCTCGATAGCGGCCACGAAAACTTCCACCACCAGATCTTCCGCATCTTCTTCTGAGGCAATGTGCATACGGACATAGGTAAGCAGACCTGATGCGTATTTCCTGTACAGGAAAGCCATCTCCTGCTGCGCCTGTGCCATGTACCTGTTCGCTTGCATCATTTCCCTCGTGTCGTCTGAGTCACTCACCTTAACTATCGTTTCACGCAGCGAAATATTACAAGGATTGGGGGTCAATTTTTAGCAGGTGATCCCACGTGGCATCGACTGCTATCATTTAGAAGAAAGTCGCATAGGTGTATCTCTGTTTGCCCACCGCTATGCTTCTGTGGCGCGCACCTCAACCCAGGCGTCATACGCTGCCTGCCCTCCGGGAGCGCCAGGCACAATGGTGCTGGCGGCGGGAGAAACAATCGCTGCTCCGCTGGTGACGCGGTTGACGCCGCTCCAGCCGTCGCGCATCCAGACAACGCCTGGGATGATATCAGCAGTCACATGAGCGCTGGCCTCGAATTGGCCGCGCTGGTTGACAATCACAATGGAGGTCTCGTGGGCAATGTGGCGTTCTTGCGCATCCTCAGGATGCATCCAGAGCTGCGGCCCTGTGTTGGCTCTGGCAAGCGTTGGGAGCGCTTGACCTTCGTCAAAGAACGCATGAAAGGCCGTGAGTGTGCGCCCCTGGCAGAAACGCAGGGGATACTCTGCCTCGGCTGGAGCCATATAGGATGGCAAAGGAGAGAGTCCGGCCTGGAGGGCACGCTCGCTCCAGAATTCGATTTTTTGCGAGGGCGTAGCAAAGGTGTGGTTCTGGTAAGCAATGTGCGAGAGGCCATTCTTCTGCCAGTAGCCTCCACGCCGACGCAGTTCAGCGACTGTGAGTGGCTGGCCATCATCTGTCTTTTGCGCGGCCAGCAGGGCATTCACATAATCTTCTTCGTTCTGCCAGGGAAAGAAGTTCGCTATAGCAAGCCGCTGTGCCAGCTCGCGCAGCAGGGTGGTAAGGGAACGACACTCGCTCGCTGGCGCAAGCGCGCGCTCCATCAAGTAGATATGCGTAGCTGTCTGCTTCAGGCCAATATCTTCCAACCAGGCAGTGGCGGGCAAAACAAGGTCAGCACAATGCCGGGAGGTCGCATTCATAAAGAGATCGTAGCAGACAATCAACCTGATCCGCTCCAGACCGCGCGCGAGTTCGTTCGCATCGGCAAAGGACGAGAGCATGTTGGTGCCGAACAGCAAGAGCACATCAATCTGACCGTGGGTCATGGCCTCTGTAATGCTGGCCATATGGCTGGGAATAGCTGCCTCAACCGGCAATTTGGGGGTGACATCGGCCAGCACATCGGCGTAGCCGGTACTCTCTGGCGAAGCTCCGTGACGCTGGCCCAGACCGCCTCCCGCGATGCCCAGTTGTCCGGTAAGAGCTGGCAGGCAGGAGATGGCGCGACTAGCCTCCCACCCGAATTGATGCTTAAACATGGAGCTGCCACCCAGTACGATCATGGCCGGAGTCTGCGTGGCGTAGCGCTGCGCAAGAGCGCGGATGCGCGCCGGCTCAATGCCAGTGATCGCAGCCGCCCATTCGGGCGTACAAGTCTGAATGTGGGCCACAAATGGCGCAAAGCCAAGCGTGTGGCGCTCGATAAACCCCTGATCATGGAGTCTCTCTGCCAGAATCACCTGTGCCAGGGCGAGCGCGAGCGCAGCGTCGCTGCCAGGCCGGAGCAGGAGCACCTCGTCAGCGTGACGCGACGCCTCGGTGCGGCGTGTATCGATGTGGATCACGTAGGCGCCACGTTTGCGTGCCTCAACAATGCGCGGCGCGAGATCAGGCTGGCTGGCCAGCGTCGCGCCCCACAGAATAATCGTGCGCGAGTTTGCCGCCATATCCTCTTTCGTATTGGTCTTTACCGTCCCTGTCAGTCCCAAACCATACCCGCCCATAGCCCAGCAGACAATCGCGCTTGACCACTGCTGAAAATCACCCAGCAGGCTAAAGCGACTGGCCAGAGTATTTCCCGTCGGTCCCGTTGTACCAACACCATGCCCTCGCCAGATCCCCACTCGCTCTGGCTGTGTCTCCTGGATAGCAGCGACTATCATGGCATACGCTTCATCCCACGAGCACGGCTCCCAGCGATCCTCGCCTCGCTCGCCCACACGGCGTAGTGGATGCAACAGGCGCCTGGGATTCTCAAAAATTTCCTGGGTGGCTCGACCTCGAATGCAGAGAAAGCCCTGGCTATCCGGGTTGTGCTGATCTCCCTTGAGCGACAGGAGCCTGTTCTCCTCAACCTCAACCGTCATACCACACTGGGTAGGTAAACAATTCATTGGACACATGGTCGTGATCTGGCGTTTGGCGGCCATTGGTTCCTCCCTGCATGACGCAATCTTGTTCTGTAGTTTATCTTTTTAGCATAATAGATGGGCATGTCACAGCCAAGAGCCAATGGCCAGAACATCCCTCTAGGAATGTGGGCTACACATATTACCAGCCTGTAATCTGGAAGCCCGCCCAGTAATAAGGATCAGCATAGGGACGGAGATCGGGGGCCTCCTGCGTCTCTGCCCTATCCTGTACCAGTTCCTGCGCCTGTGCGGCATCAAAACGTATACCGCGGCCACGCACCATGACGAGATCATTGCTCATGTGCGTCTCCTGTTCCGCTACCTTCTGTTCATACTCAACAGTCTCCCCAGGTAGGGCAAGCTTTTCTCTCTCTTCATGAATGGCTTGTGTTGAGAGCGATACGAGAGCTTGCCAGTGTTGTAGTTCACGGTTGGTCACCGTACGCAGCCAGTGTTGTGCTTTTGCCAGCGCTACTGCCGGTGGCTGATCATAGAGATGGGGAAACCACTCCTGGGCGAAACGCACCATCAGGATGTAGGTGGCCCTGTCGTCTACCGCCCATAAGGTGGCTAGAACCGCCGCTGCTCCTGCCTGTAGCATGCCGGCCGCGAGGCTGCGTACCTCATTATGCGCACCCTGGAGATCGAGAATAGCCGTCTGGCAGGCTGAAAGGATAAACAGGCGTAATCCTCGCAAGTCGGCCTGGTAACTCAGCATATCTGCTAAGGTGAGCGTCTCTGCATTTGCAAGAAGCAGCCTTGAACGTAAGAAATCATGGGTATCAAACATGCCATGGCAGGACGCGTCGACAACATAGCCTGTATGCAGGGCCTCAATGAGCCAACTGCGCGTCGCTTGCCATTGCACTTTGACGCCTTCCGCCTGCCCGCTCTGCTTGCCCAACAGGGCCAATGTGAGCGCTTCAGCCTCGCTCCAACGCAACTCCTGGCGTGTTGGATAGGGATTTCCTACAGCATAGATCCCTGCGCGCGGCGTAACGCTGCGTTCATTGTGTAGAAGCGCGCGTCCGCTGGGCGTAATACTCATGGGAAGGACCTCAGAGAGCGTTTGCCCTGCAGGTAACAGGATGCCACCGAGAGGCAAAAGTGCCAGTGGACCACAGGGAATGATAGTCAGACTGGAGCTACCTATAGCGAGCAGCCAGGATGCCAGGGGTTCTACTACATTCTTGCTCAGAAGAATCTGACAGCGTTGTAACTCACGTTGTAAGACGGCATGACAGAGTGTCTCGCTTACAAGCGCAGAGTCCCTGGCACTCAACGAGCTAAGGGGCTGATCGACGAGGAGCGCCAACCCTGGGAGTGAGCAGACAAATTGAGCCGCACTATCGAGTGTGCCCCTGTTT
>JALYVR010000492.1 GCA_030853145.1 Chloroflexota bacterium
AACCAGCCGGCCCAACTCAGCGCCCTGGCGCGTGTCGGCGGCAAAAGCTGGCCGGAGCGCGCCAGCGCACTCTGCAACCACTGCTGTCCCTCCGCCACATGCCCGCGTACTCCCCAGAAGCGTGCCAGCGCGACTCCCAGGCGCAGCGCCTCTTCGCGTGCCCCGGCTTCCGTCAACCAGCGCAGGGTGGCACGCATGTTCTCATGTTCGCGCTCCAGCAGATCAAAGTTCTTCCCTTGCTCCGCGTCGAAGAGCGTCGGCTCCAATGTCTCGGCAAGGTGGCAGAAATAGCGCGCATGAGCCTGCTGGGCCGCTGCTGCCTCTCCGGCTTCCACCAGGCATTCCAGCCCGAACTCGCGGATGGTCTCTAAGTAGAACAGGCGAGCTTCTCCTCCCGGTAGCTCGCGCTGCTGGAGCAAACTTTTATCCAGCAGCGAAGTGATCCCGTCCAGCCAGTCGTATGCACCATCGCCAAGTGCCTGGCAGACGCTTTGCACAGCCTCCAGAGAGAAACCGCCCACGAAGACAGAGAGGTGCCTGAACAGCGCCTGCTCATTGCTATTTAACAGATCATAGCTCCATTTGATCGTCAGATGCAGCGTGCGGTGACGGGCGGGCACATCGAGAACCTGGTTTGTCAACACGGATTGTCTCTGCATAAGACGATCCAGCAGGGCCTGGGGAGGAAGAAGTTTGACACGCGCCGCCGCCAGCTCAAGCGCCAGGGGCAGACCATCGAGGCGTTGGCAGATTGCCAGGATAGCAGGCGCGTTGGCCAGTGTCAAGCGGAAATCGGGCTTGACTTCCTGCGCCCGCTGGCAAAACAGCGCAATCGCGCTGGAGCGGGTGAAGGCTTCGAGTTCTCCTGGCTTCGAAATACCGGGCAGAGAGAGGGGTGGCACGGGAAATTCCTGTTCGCCACGCAGATGCAACACCGTGCGACTGGTGATGAGGATCTTCAGGAGGGGACAGCGAAGCAGAAGCTTAGTAATACTGGGTGCTGCGCTCACCACCTGTTCAAAATTATCCAGGATGAGCAACATCTGTTTATTTTGTAAGGAGGACTGGAGCCGACCGAGTACAGCGTCCATGTTTGGTTCTTTAATCTCCAGCACCTGAGCAATTGTGGGCAAGACTAACTCGATCTCGTCGAGGGCGGCGAGGGAGACGAAGCAGATGCCACTGGCAAAATCCTGCTCCAGGGAGGTACCAATATGCAGCGCCAGGCGCGTCTTGCCGACCCCTCCTGGTCCAGTAAGGGTTAGCAAGCGCACATCGTCACGGTGTAAGAGCGCCGTGGCGGCAGCAAGCTCCTGCTCGCGTCCAACGAAAGAGCTAAGCTGCGCAGGTAAGTTGTTAGGGTGGCGATCCATCTTCACACTTCAGTTCTTCATGCGTATTTGTTGGCAATGATGCGGCCTCACACATCTTCTCTGGCATAGGTAAATTTTGCGTTTACAATTTAATACCCAGGATGCATACGCTGGCAATTGGCTTCATCGGCTTGAACTCCATACGCGTCTGTTGGAAACCAGCCGTCGCAAGTAAGTGTACCAGATCGGAGCCGATATCTTTGACCTCGCTCTCGGTTTTAGCCCATACGGGCTGAAGGACAAGAGCCATAACACCTCCTGGTTTGAGGACACGCTGCATTTCCTTTACTCCCGCCAGTCTATCGGGCCAGATATGCACAGAATTGGCGGAGAGTGCCTTATCGAACGATGCATCCTCAAATGGGAGAGCCGATGCTGAGCCTTCGCGTATCTCCACTCGTCCCGTGCTGATGGCCTGCGCATTGCGTTGAGAAGCCAGGCGTACCATTAGCGGCGACGCGTCAACTCCGGCAATGAAGCCAGCTCTTGACCGGGACGCAAGGGTCTGAATGAGCGCTCCTGGGCCTGAGCCGACTTCCAGAATGCGATCATCATCTTCAATGTTGAGCAGCGAGAGTGTCCACTCGTTGCGTAGACCGGTTGAGCGTCCCATGATCAGCCCTCCCAGCCGGCCGAGAGGCCCTCGGGGGTGAGCAAAAGCCGCGTCGAGTATGTTCATCATGTGGTGTTCTATTCCTTCATCTTGTTTGCTTTCTTTACTACGATCCATCCTCCTATCAGGTTATAGCAATGCGTACAGGGTTTGGCGATCCCCAGGCGTTCTAGTGGTAGACCGAATAATGCAGAGAGGGGAGGCGCGTATGTTTCAAGCTCTCCATTACGGCTTCGCAGACAAGCAACAACAGGAGATCGTGGACGCCGTAGAGCTTGCACGGCAAGGGGATGGCCAGGCCTTTGGGGTACTGTTTCACTTCTATAATGCCCAGATCTGTACGTATCTTGCACGCCTCGTGGGGAACGATGATACCGGGCGCGACCTCGCCCAGGAAACGTTTTTGCGGGCCTGGCAAAGTTTGCCGAAGGTGCGGGGCGACCTCTACTTCAAAGCCTGGTTATATCGCATCGCCACCAACACGGCGCGCTCGCACCTGCGCCACGAACGGCTGATCCGCTGGCTTCCCTGGCGCGACTATGAGGAGGACGGCGGCAGCGACCTGCTGAGTGTGGCCGGGCCGGAGGAGCGCGCGGGCGAGGACGAGTGTGTCAGGCAGATACTCGCGCGCTTGCCTTCGCAGTACCAGATCTGCTTGCTGTTGCAACTGGTCGGAGGGTTCTCACAGCGCGAGATAGCGGACGTATTGGAGATTAGTGAAAAGAGCGTCAGCGCCTACGTCAGCCGGGGGCGCGAGCAATTTCGCCAGTTATATCTCCGCACGAAGGGAGAGAGCAGATGATGAAGGATCGCGAAATAGCCAGCACGCCGGCTCCCTGCCCCGAGTGGGCCGAGCCGCTTGCAGCCATGCAACGCGCCGACCTCTCGCAGGCCGGACGGGCCGCGTTGCGAGAACACCTTACCTCCTGCGCGGCGTGTGCCGCCGCGCAAACAGCCTACCGGGAGATGGACGCGCTGATCCTGGGACTTCCAGCGGTTGCGCCACTCCCAGATCTGGTGTTTGAGGATGGAGGCAGCGTACAGGCGAAAACTACACAAAAAGGAGTTATGGCATCTATGAAAACTATCCAGGACAGGAGTGCAGGGCAGGGGCAAGAGACCCTTCCCTGGAACGAAGAAGGGGCAGGACGGCCGGGACATCCTCGCCAGGGGTCACGTCGCGTGCATTTCGGGCGACTTGTGAGCGCCAGCGCGGCAGTGCTCTTCGTGGGAATACTTGTGGGCAGCTTCCTGCTACTCTTCGCGGCGCGCCACCCCGGCGTGGGGAACAATGGCGCTCGACTGGGATCTGGCAACACTGCCGGATCGCTAAACCCAAATGCGCATGTCTATGTGAACATCGATAGCGCGAATAGTACCGCGTACGAGCTGGATGCGAAGACAGGCAAGGTGCTCTGGCAGCAAAGGATTGGCCATAAGCTCACGGGTGGCCCGACGGTAGCGGATGGCGGCGTCTACTTCCCTGCCTATGATGGTTCCGTTTATGCATTGCGGGCCAGCGATGGCGCGCCGCTCTGGCATACCAGCCTGGGGAGTGGAGCGGAGGCGACAAACTCGTTTCCGGGGCCGAACATCGTGGCCTACAATGGCGCGATCTACCTGGGAACTATGGATGGGAACTGGTACGCGCTGCGCACACGAGATGGAACTGTGCTCTGGCACAAAAAGGTGCTGGCATGCACACATTCAGGTCCTCAGGTCGTGAACAACAATCGCATATTGCTGCCCGCGAGCGATCCATGTAATGTCGTCGTGCTGCGCGAGGATCAAGGCGTCATCTACGGCTTTGCCGACGGCTTTTACGCGTTGCGGGCCAGCGATGGTGCGGTCATCTGGCACGATACGGCGCACCAGTTTAACTCGCAATCGCTGGTCGTAACGGATGGCAAGGTGTATATCCCGGCGGCGGGAGGCAGAAGCGGTATAGATGTGCTACGAGTCAGCGATGGTCATTTCCTGCACTCGCTAAACATTCAGTGGCAGGACTTCGCGACGGCCGGACATAGGTTGTACGTTCTGACAGAGAGGGGAGACATGTATGCATATCGCACCGGTGATGACTCCCTCCTCTGGCACAAACAGACAGGTGTTGTTGCAGGCCAGATCACTGTAGGCTATGGAATGATCTACGTCAGCTCCTCAGGTACCACGTATCTGCATCCAACGGCAGCAACTACTGCGGTGACACAGAAGCGGAATGGTATCACAATTAGATCAATAGTGCCACAGAAGCAGGATACTGTCGACTATACTGATGTCTGGGCTTTGAATACGGGCGATGGCTCTCTGCGCTGGCACTGGCATAAATCGGTTGCCGAGGGCATTGCGCGACCCGTGCTCATGAATAACATCGTCTACTTCGAGGGTAACGGCGTGTATGCTATGCGTGCCACCGATGGCAAGCTGCTCTGGCATGCCTTGCAGGACAGATCGTTGCAGGGACCGGCGGTAGGATAGCACTCTCGCGCAGTTCATATATGAGGCAAAACGTGTAGGGGCGCCGTTTACAAGCCCGCCTGTTCGCCAGCGGGCTTGTAAAC
>JALYVR010000493.1 GCA_030853145.1 Chloroflexota bacterium
CCTGCAATGGGAACCTGCAAAGCTTGAGAGGTCATTGCCACTTCTTTCAACAGAGGAACTAGATCCTGCTCAGTTGCTCCTAACAGGCTGCGAGCCAGCAAGACTTCTCCAGAGAGACAGTCACGCCGTACCCAAAGCACCTCGTGACCGACATCCGGCTGCAATCCATCCAAGGCCAGAATGATCTGCTTTTGCTGACCCAGCCGCTCACGAAGCCGCGTCGAGTCTGCCAGATGCAACGCCAGCAGTTCTTCATAGCGATACAACTGATCAGTTACTGTGCGTTGGCAGAGGGACACTCCGAGTCTGTGCAATTCCGCGTGGATCTGCGGAATACTGCGTTGCTGCTGATAGCGGAGAGTGCCAACCAACGCGATCACATCCAGACCCACTTCTCCATGGGGCAATGCCCAGCTTCCCTCTTCCTCGGGCCGACACAGGTGATGAAACCGTGCACACTCCCTATTGGCACAGCGATACAGTTTCAAGGTGAGATGATACACTCCATCTAACCGTGTCACTTTCCGGTGTCCATGACGAGCCATGTGTAACCGGCTGCCACAAACCCGGCATGTCCTTTGTATCACGTCAAGGATTTTCTGCTCAGTGGCTCCTGGGCGCGCTTGTCTTCTTGCCATCCTTACCCTCGTGTTCCGTTCTGTTTATTCTCTTGTCCCATTTGCACGGGTTTCCGAGAAGAAAAGATCACTTTCCTTCCCTTTGACGAATGATCCGGCGACACGCCTCAAGCGCCAATTGCCATTCCGCGAGATAGCGTTCTTTTCTCACGCGAAACCAGCAGTGATAGCCAGAGGTGTGGTCATCAAAATCACCCTCAAGTACATAGGTGTACTCACCTTTCTCGAAAATAGCTTGTTCCCATGATTGCTCGAAATCCCAAAAGTTCAAGGGAATGTGGAAATCTTCTTGTGCGTAATCCAGTAACACACAGCCCACCAAACCAAAAGACGCAAGCAATCCTTGCTGCTGACTAAAAAAACCCAAATGGTACCCCCATTGCCATTGCCACGTTGTTCGCCAGCTTGGCATGGGGAGAAGCACTACTTCAAAATCCTCAATGAGGGGAAACGTTTCTAACGGGAGTGCTTCTTTCAGGGCAGGGATAGGCCATTGCAAATACTGCCAGTGTGGCTCTTTCGCAAGAGGAACCTGTGCTTCTCTGTACAAACGAAGCGCTTCGTCTTCTGCGTTCTCAAAGATACGCATGTCTGTTGTGTTCTCTTTCGTTTCTCTATGAGATTGCTCCACCTACCTGGAGTACATTTTGGTATTCTACTCCATCCATACCAAGTTTGCCATCGTAGAAAAAAACAAGCAATGCTTATGGTCTTTGTGTGCGATTTTTATGAATCACGCCCGCGATTCCCAGCAACAGCATAGCCAGGCTATAGCCCAGGATCAGAACCCAGAGACCGGGGCCGCCGGACAGCAACGTGTTCTCCAGAAGAGCGGCAAGGGCTTGCCCCCCTTGAGTATCCCCGCCTGCGAGCGCGTCGCCGATACCTGAACCTGTTGCTGCGGACGGCGTGGAGGTAGAGCCGGGGCTATTCGTTCCAGCAGGTGTCGGCGTATCTGTCGGTGCCTGGGTCGGTGTGGGCGGCGCCTGGGTCGGTGTGGGCGTGGGCGGCGTGGGTGTCGGTGTATGGTGGACAGGAGGCGTGGGTACAGGCGTGCGACCAACGGGAGTGGGGGCGCCATTCGACCCTGAACCGTTGCCGGAGCCGGGTGTAACGACCGGGCCGTGATTGCTGCCAGGAGTGCTCGCTTTGCCAGGAACAGCGGCGCTCAGGTCAATAGTCACAACCGCCAGGTGCTGCGTCTGGCTATCACGCGCCACAATGATATGCTGTCCCGGCGTCCAGGCCGACTTCAACGTTAAGGCAAGCATAAACTTTCCCAGCCCATCCGCCTGCGCTACGATGGGCTGGCCGTTGGGGTCTGAAAAAGGCTCTTGATTGTCATAGGTGAAAGTCACCACGTCATGCGCACCAAAACCGCCACCCTGGAGGTGAATCGTCTGGCCAGGGTGCAGGGGGCCTTTGTCGGTACACGCCAGAGTAAGCCCAGGGGTGCTGGTCAGCGTCGCGGCCGGCCCTGGATCTGTGGCGCCGTGAGAGCGATTCCCCGAAAGGGGCAGGTTGCCCGCCAGTGCGCCAGGACTGAACCAGCCAAAGCTAAGAGCGGTGGCCAGCAAAAGCATGCAGGTCACGCTGATCAGCAGGATTGTGCCGCCGATCCACAGCGTAAATTCGAGGCGCCCAGGCGCCAGGAGCCACCAGCGCAGGCGCTCAAGCGGGTTGAGCGACCAGGTGTGTCGCTTCCTGGGCCTGGTTCGCTCGATCAGTCGCTGCGCATAGGTGGATGTCACGGCCCCACCCGCCGTCCAGGACGCCGGGTCTGGCACGACGGCTTTCGGCGTCGCGGTAACGAGCGTGCGCGGGGGAAATGCTGGCATACCCGCAGTTCTATCCGGTGGTAGCGTATCGATCTCATCAACATGCGACAGGCGCCGGGTTGTCCTGGGGGTCGCCGGAGACTCAGGCCGGGTAGGGAGTTCGGATACCACCAGGGAGAGCGACGAGAGGCTGCTCGCCGCTTCATAATGGGAAGATTCGTGCTGCCAGATAGGGGTCGCGGCGGCATGAGGCGCCTGCTCTGCATTGCCACCACGCTGCTGACCCCGCGCGGGCGGGCGCTCGCGACCAGCAACGCTGGAGGAATGGCCATCGCTGCCCTCCTGCGCGGTTGAAAAGTAGTGGGGATATCTCTGACGCACAGTGACAGGATGCGCGGAGGCGCGCGGCGGGATAGGCGTAACCGGATGCGGCTGCCGTTTGGGCATCGATACTGGCTTAGATGGTGGTTGCGGCGCTCGTGGCCCAGCAGGAAGCGTATCGACAACCACGTCGCGAGCGGGAATAGCGCCCTGCGAGGCCGCAGGAACGGAGAAGCCGCAAAAATAACAGGCGTTCACGCCCTTTTTCAGCGGTTTCGAGCAGAGCGGACACTGCTCAGGGTGAGAGGATTCGATTAGCCATGCGTCTATCTGCATATATCGATTTCTTTCCAGATGCTCAGGCCCACGCGTCTATTGCAAATAAACGCCTCTCTCCAGCATTTTCGGGAATCGTCACCTCTCTGCCTGGTCTTTTTCATTCAAGCGGGAGAAGGATCCTTTCATAGCGCGTTCTTTCCTTGAATGACGCTTGTTTGCTTCAATAACGCGCTTCGCTTGATAGGCAGCATTTGCGCAAAATTCCCCATGAGTAGGAAAAAATTTACAGGTGCGCGGCCTTATATCGGAGGGCTGATACGCAATTTGTGCTTGATTTACGCATAGCCGCCCCTGTACTTGTATATTGGCACATATCTTGCAATAAAAGAGAATAGGGGGAATGAGTCCGAAAAAATTTCGGTTGCCCCGGTTACCAAGTTGTGGAAAGTGGTTATGAGGTAAAGGAGAAGGATTCGTATGGTAGCCATAGCGAAAAGGGCACTCAACGATACGATTGTACCAGGTAAAGGGCAGCAAGAGGAGCGCGGCTGGTCATACTACCGTGACGAGGATGACCTGTTTGTGGAAGAAGATGACTTTGGAGAGGGAGAAGAGGAGGCGGCACAGCAATACAGCGTTGATAACGCCATCCGGCGCTATTTAGGTGAGATCGGGCGCTATCCTTTGCTCACGGCCGAGCAGGAACTGCGGCTGGCGCATCGCGTGGTCCAGGGCGATATCGAGGCGCAGCAGCGGCTGGTCGAGTCGAATCTGCGCCTGGTTGTAAGTATCGCGAAACGCTACAACAACCAGGGGATCTGTCTACTCGACCTGGTGCAAGAGGGCAACCTGGGCCTGATTCGGGCGGCGCAGAAGTTTGATCCGGCGCGCGGTTTTCGCTTCAGCACCTATGCCACCTGGTGGATTCGCCAGGCCATCAGCAGGGCGGTCGCAGAACACACGCGCACGATCCACATTCCTGTGCATGTGGTTGAGTTGATCTATAAGATCAAGCGCATCACGCGCCGTCTCTACCAGGATTTGGGGCGTGATCCGCTGGCGGAGGAGATTGGCCGCGCCGCCAATCTGACGAAGGAGCGTGTGGTCGAACTTCAGGGGATGGCCGAGAATCCTATTTCGCTCGACGCGCCCCTGGTTGACGACGAGCAATACCACCTGGCCGATACGCTGGAGGACCACCAGGCGGCCGCGCCGGCCGACGTGGTCACGCATCAGGCGCTACATGACCAGATCACGCTCGCGCTGGAGGCGCTGAACCAGCGCGAGCGCCAGGTGATTGAGATGCGCTACGGGTTGCAAGATGGGTATTGTCATACCCTCGAAGAACTGAGCCTGCATTTCAAGCTTACACGCGAACGCATTCGACAGATCGAGGTCAAGGCCCTGCGCACACTGCGCCAGCCCATCCAGATGAATAAGCTGCGCGAACTCGCTTAACGCGCCCTCCATAGCAATATGCCCGTGCCGCGATCCGCCTCTTTCTTCTCGAAAGAGGCGGAT
>JALYVR010000494.1 GCA_030853145.1 Chloroflexota bacterium
CGTTCTGGGGGCTATGCATCGGGGTTGGCTCACTCATCCCGCTTGTGCTGCTTTGTATCGCGTTGCTGGTGTCCGGCGAGGCAAGCCACGCACTACGGGGTTTCGCGGGGCTATTTGCGCTGGCGGGGCTATTTGCCTACGAGCATTGTTTTGTGGTGGCTGGACAGTCTGTTCCCCTTAGCTAGCGCGCGTCCCTGGACGCAGTGGAGGCCTTCATGACAGAGATACCGTTACAAGAGCATAGAGCGCCCAACGGCGAGCCGATGAGCGTGCGCGACCTGGCATCGTGTCCCCCGCCTGAGAAGTGGCGGGATTGGGTCGAGTACGACGCGAAGGCCTGGCCACGCAAAGTCGAGCGACACTACCAGATTCTACCGACGATCTGCTTCAACTGCGAGGCAGCCTGTGGCCTGCTGGCCTATATCGATAAGGAGACGGGCAAGGTCAAGAAGTTCGAGGGCAATCCCTACCATCCAGGGAGCCGGGGCCGTAACTGTGCCAAGGGGCCGGCGACGATCAACCAGGTCAATGATCCTGAGCGCATCCTCTATCCGCTTAAGCGAGCAGGCAGGCGCGGCGAGGGCCAGTGGGAGCGCACCACCTGGGATGAGGTGTTGGAGACCTTTGCCAGCAAGATCCGGGCCGCCATTGTGGAGGGGAGGCGCGATGAAGTCATGTATCACGTAGGACGACCGGGGCACGACGGCTATATGGAGCGCGTGCTGGGCGCGTGGGGCGTTGATGGCCACAACAGCCATACCAACGTCTGTTCGTCTGCTGCGCGCTTCGGCTACCAGATCTGGTGCGGGGCCGACCGCCCATCGCCCGATTACACCAATGCGCGCTTCATTTTGCTCATTAGCTCGCACCTGGAGACAGGGCATTATTTCAATCCGCAGGCCCAGCGCATCATCGAAGGCAAGATGAAGGGCGCCAAACTGGCAGTCATGGACCCGCGCCTCTCGAATACCGCCAGCATGGCCGATTACTGGCTGCCTACGTGGCCGGGGTCGGAGACGGCGGTGCTGCTGGCGATGGCGCGCGTGATCCTGCTAGAGAAGCTACACAACTGTGAATACATGCGGCGCTGGGTCAACTGGCAAGAGTACATGGTTGCCGAGCACGCCGGGGAACCGCAGACCTTTGAGCGCTTCATCGAGCTGCTCATTGAGCTATACGCGGAATACACGCCAGCCTTCGCCGCGCAGGAGAGCGGGCTGCAGGAGGAGGTCATCGTTGACCTCGCGCGCCAGGTAGGACGAGCGGGGAGCGCTTTCGCCGCGCATACCTGGCGCGCCGCCTGTGCCGGGAACCTGGGTGGCTGGCAGGTCGCGCGCGCCCTCTGGTTTCTCTCGGTGTTGACGGGGAGCATCGGCACGCCGGGCGGGACGGCGCTCAATACCTGGAACAAGTTTGTGCCCGCGCCTTTTCTCAAGCCCCGGCCGGCCGATATCTGGAACGAACTGCTCTTCCCACCAGAGTATCCGCTGGCGAACTACGAGATGAGCATCCTGCTGCCATACTTTTTGAAAGAGGGCCGGGGCAAGCTCGCGGCCTACTTTACGCGCGTCTATAACCCGGTCTGGACCAACCCCGATGGCACCAGTTGGATCGAGGCGCTGACCAACGAGCAGCAGATTGAGTTGCACGCGGCCCTGACGCCGATGTGGAGCGAGACGGCCTGGTACGCGGACTATGTGCTGCCGATGGGCCTTGCCAGCGAGCGCCACGATCTGATGAGCCAGGAGACGCATGCCGGGCGCTGGATCGGGTTCCGCCAGCCAGTGTTGCGCGTCTACCAGGAGCGGCATGGCCAGCCGGTGTGTTACACGTACGAGGCCAACCCCGGTGAAGTCTGGGAAGAGGATGAGTTCTGGATTGAGCTATCGTGGCGCATCGATCCCGACGGCAGCCTGGGCATTCGTAAATACTTCGAGTCGCCCTACCGGCCAGGTGAAAAACTCAGCATTGAGGAGTACTACCGCTGGATCTTCGAGAACAGCGTTCCAGGTCTGCCGGAAGCCGCTGCCCAGCAGGGCTACTCGCCGTTGGAATATATGCAGACATATGGCGCGTTCGCCATCCCCCAGGAGCAGGCGCCCGTCTTTACCTTAAACGAGCGCGAACTGGGGAAAGCTGCCCTGGAGGGCGCGCAGGTTGACGGGGGGACGGGCAAGATCACGTGCGCGGGAGCGCCTATCGGGGTACTGGTCGACGGCAAGGCCTACGAGGGTTTCCCCACACCCTCGCGGAAGCTGGAGTTTTACTCCGCCACTCTCAAAGAGTGGGGCTGGCCTGAGTACACGCTGCCTGGCTACATTCGCAGCCATGTTCACCCGTCTACCATCGATCATCAACGCGGCGAGTATCTGCTTGTGCCGACGTTCCGCCTGCCCACGCTGATTCACACACGCTCAGGGAATGCCAAGTGGCTCTACGAGATATCGAATGCTAACCCGGTATGGCTGCACCCGCGAGATGCCGAGCGTATTGGCGTGGAGTCGGGCGACCTGCTGCGCGTTACCACCGAGATCGGGTATTACGTCAATCGTGCCTGGGTCACCGACGGCATCCGTCCGGGGATCGTCGCCTGCTCGCATCATCTTGGACGCTGGCGCCTGGAAACAGGCCAGGGGACGGACCGCTGGGCCTCGGCGCTGGTGGAACTGGGGCGGACACAGGAGGGAGAGTGGCGCATGCGTCACCTGGAGGGCGTGCGACCCTTCGAGAGCGCGGACCCCGACTCGGCGCGTATCTTCTGGCGCGAGGGAGGCGTGCATCAGAACCTGGTGTTTGGAGTACACCCCGACCCTGTGAGCGGCATGCATTGCTGGCATCAGAAGGTCACCGTCGAGCGCGCGCATGGAGAGGATCGCTATGGCGATGTCTATGTGGATACGCGCAAAGCGCACGAGGTCTATCAGAACTGGCTCGCTATGACGCGCTCACAGGGAGAGCGAGCAGACGGGCTGCGGCGCCCGCTGTGGATGCTGCGACCGTACCGGCCATCGCAGGAGGCATTTCATATAGACAATAAGTAGAAATGTGTGCCTAATAGCAAAAGGAAGGACAACGATGTACTTCAAACAGATCGTCAAAGAGGACCTGGGCTGTGCCAGCTATATCGTTGGCTGCACCGATGCCGGTGTGTGCGCTATAGTTGATCCGCGCCTGGACATGGTAGACGAGATCCTGCATCTTGTTGCTGGCAAGGGTATGCGCGTGACGGCGGTGATTGAGACGCATAATCACGCCGACCATATCTCCGGCCACGGGGAGATCGCGCGGCGTACTGGCGCCAGGCTCTACATCCACGAACTGGCGCGGGCCGAGTATACGCATGAGAATCTGAAAGATGGGGACGAGCTGCGCTTCGGGGTCACGTGCGTACGTGTCATGCATACGCCTGGCCACCGGCCGGAGCATATCGCGCTGGCGGTCGCGGATACCAGTCGTAGTGACGAGCCGTGGTTCGTGTTGACGGGTGACTCGCTCTTCATCGGCGATGTCGCCAGGCCCGATCTGGCGGTGCCGGGAGAAGAAGGAGCCAACGCGCTCTACGACAGCATCTTTGAGCGACTGCTCAAGTTGGATGATGGAGTAGAGGTCTACCCGGCGCACGTCGCCGGCTCGCTATGTGGGCGTGGCATGAACGCCAGGACAAGCTCGACCATCGGTTTTGAGCGCAAACACAACCCGGCCGTCGCGCCCCGCGCGCGTGAGGCCTTCATTCGTGACATCAACGAAAATTTGCCGCAGCGCCCACCTAATATGAAGATCATCGTTGAGCGCAATCGGGGCGATTATACCCCGCAGGGAACGCTACCGAATCCGCTCGGACTCGATGCGGGCGTGTTTCAGCGCGAGATAGAGAGTGGGGGGCTGGTGATAGATACGCGCGATCCACAGCAGTTCGGTACCGGCCACATCGCGGGGGCGTTGCACGTCTACCTGCACGGGTCGGCCTTCGCCACGCGGGTCGGCTTTGTGGCGCCCTCAGATAGTCGCTTGCTGCTGGTAGTTGAGGAAGAGCGCGATGCCAGCGAAGCGACGACGCAACTGGCGGTCGTGGGCTATGAGCAGGTAAGCGGGTACCTCGCGGGCGGTATGCAGGCATGGCGGGAGGCTGCATTGCCGGTTCAGTCGCTTGCCCAGATATCGGTCGAAGAACTACGCGACCGGCTGGGAGATATCGTTGTGCTGGACGTGCGCGATCCGGGCGAGTGGCAGGAAGGTCATATCGAGGGCGCGCTACATATGCCATATTACCAGGTAGAGCAGCGACTGCACGAGATTGATGGAACGCCTTCGCTGGCCGTGATGTGTGGCAGCGGGCAGCGCAGCAGCCTGGCCTGTTCTGTCCTGCAAAGACACGGCTTCACGCGCTTGATGAACGTGGTGGGAGGCATGGAGGCGTGGGAGCAGGCTGGATTTGCATAGGGACAATGGCTTTCGCAAGGATAGGGGGTTTCCTGGGCGTTTGACAAGATGTTCAATGGTTCAAGAAGGAACAAGAGACGTAGGGGCG
>JALYVR010000495.1 GCA_030853145.1 Chloroflexota bacterium
CTCACAGGGCATTCTTTTATGCTCCATTATCACGACATGCATCTGCCCGTGCAGCTTCAGATCCCAGGCACACATGGGGTGAGCACAGCGCTCGCCGCAGCCGCGGCAGGATTCCTGGCTGGTGTCGCGCCCGAGGCCATCAGTTCGGCACTCGCTTCCCTTGTTCCGGTGAAAGGGCGAGGTGAGATCAAGCGTGGACCCAACGGAAGCACCCTCATTGATGGTTCCTACAAGGCCAACCGCCAGTCTATTCTCGCGGGCATCGCGGTGTTGCATGGAACTGACCTGACCGGGGGAGGGAAACGCTGGGCCGTTCTGGGTGATATGCTCGATCTTGCTCAGTATGCCCGTGACGAACACTACGCGACTGGTCAGGCACTTGTTGGCCAGGTTGATTACCTGATTGCCATTGGCGATCAGGCCCGCTTCTATGTGGAGGGAGCGCGAGAAGCAGGGATGCCAGCAGACAGGCTCTTTTTGTTCAAAGCGGACCCGGCGGATCATGCTCAGCTTGAGGCCGCCAAGCAGGACGTGATCGCCTTTCTTATCAGTAAAGTCCAGAGCAACGATCTCCTCATCCTCCAAGGTTCCAATCCGCTTGGCTTACAAACCATGCTGGAAAAATTCTAGAAAGAGAGAGAGAATGAAGCAACAAAAACTCCGCGTTGGTGTGATCTTTGGCGGTCGTTCGTGCGAACACGACGTTTCACTTCATTCGGCTGCTTCCATCTTAGCAAACCTGGATACCAATAAATACGAGGTGATTCCTCTGGGAATCACCAGAGAAGGTGCATGGCTCCTTGACGTGAATCCAGATGAAATGCGAGCACTTGAAGAGAGGACAGGCGAACGAGCAAATAGACAACTAGATAAAGCGGCTGTGCTCGCAGGAGATGCAACTGTCCATGATTTACTGATCCTTGAAAGCGGCAAACCGGCTGGTATTGGCCGCCTGGATGTCATTTTTCCGGTGCTTCATGGTCCTTATGGAGAGGATGGAACCATTCAAGGGGTATTCGAGATGGCTGATATTCCTTATGTGGGATGCGGTGTCCTTGGTTCTGCGCTTGGCATGGACAAGGAAAAGATGAAAATGCTCTTTCAAGCTATTCATCTTCCTGTGATCCCCTTCCTGGCATATCACCGCACGCAATGGGAGCAGGCACCAGAAACGATCCTGCTGGCAGTCGAGCAAGAGCTTGGGTATCCCTGCATAGTGAAACCTGCCAACATGGGATCAAGCATTGGTGTAAGCAAGGCCGCAGATCGTAAAACCCTGGAGCAAGCCATTGCACAGGCTGTGGAGTATGATACAAAAATCATCATTGAGCGCTGGCTGCATGTGCGAGAACTTTCCTGTGCAGTACTGGGCAATGAAGAGCCGAAGACCTCGCTCATTGGAGAACTTGTGACGGAGATGACACTTCTCGATTACGACGCAAAGTACCTTCATCCTGGCTTCCACTTTGATGTCCCGGCTATTATCCCTCAAACGCTGGCTGAAGAAGTCCTCCACATGTCAAAGCAAGCCTTTCTTGTCCTGGACTTGAGTGGCCTGGCCCGTGTGGATTTCTTTCTTGACCGTAATGATGGACGCATCTACATCAACGAAGTCAATACCATGCCAGGCTTTACTCAGGACAGCGTCTATCCTAAACTATGGAGCGCGAGGAACCTGCCCTATCCCAAACTCCTTGATCGGCTGATCGAGTTAGCACTGGAGCGTCACCAGGACCGCCAATGCATGCGCACGAGACGATGAGACTCAACGTCAAAATTATTGCCACGGTGGGTTCTTTTCGTGTCTGTACAAGCACAGGCAACAAATTATAACCCAAAGCAGGTAAAAAGGAGAAGAGAATAGTGGATCTACTCTATGTAGCAGAGAATGTGCTGCTTGCCGCTCGTGAATATAAAAACTGGCCTGCTGCTATCAAAGCAAGAGCAACCAGGCGTGATTTTGAGATAGTAACCTTGCGCAATGGATAGAATAGTGTAAAAGAAGTGTGTTGTTTGTTTCGTAGCTATCCTGAAAAATGGCAGTAATATGTCTTCATGACCGGATTAGTGTATGTTTGCTCTGTGCATTTGTTTCTGAAAAAGGAAACAACGGAAGGATCTTACTGTATGGCTAAAGCACTTGATGGGATAACCCCGCTGAATAGTTCGACAGTGCCCGCGCGCGCGCTCAGAGCGGTGGCAGGGCTGCGTCTCGCGTTGGGGCTGGCGGCATTGCTGGGTGCGCTTGTCTTTCTAGAAGGAACGAGCTGGGATATTCAGTGGCACTCGTATATCGGGCGTGATCGCACGCTGATTCCTCCACATTTGATGATGCTGAGCGGGGTTGCGTTGAGTGGTGTAGCTGGTCTGCTGACCGTGCTAATCGAGAGCTGGTGGGCACGGCGCAATCAGCTTGTGGTTCAACATAGTCAGGCGTTCGCGGGCGTCTTCGCGGGGCCGCTGGGGTCATATGTTGTGGGCTACGCGGCGCTGCTGGCCGCGGTGGCCTTTCCACTGGATGCTTACTGGCATACATTGTATGGTATCGATGTCGCGATCTGGGCACCATTCCATATCATGTTTGTTTCCAGCATGGGAGTGGTTGCGTTAGGAGCCGCCTATATGCTGGCCTCGGTAGCGCGCCTGGCTGCTGGAAATGGAATGAAGCGTGCCGCTACGCTGGGTGTGGCGCTGGCCCTGGCCACTTTTCTCAGCCTTTTTACCCTGCTGCTCTTCGATGCTCTGGATGATGGAAACACGATCAACCTGGAATTCATGACACTCAATTTCTTTCCCTTGCTCTCGGATATCCTGGTGGCCCTGAGCCTCGTCGTGGCTGCCATTGCTATTCCCTGGCGCTGGGCTGCTACGCTGGTGGCTGCTTGCTACCTCTTCCTGGCGGGGATTATGGCGGTGTTTGTACGACCTGCCACCGACTGGCTGCTGACCAAGGAGGGTTTACACTATCTCCGGAGCCATCCTCCCAGGTCGGCTGTCGCGCTTGAATGGTTTCTCATGCCGCTGGTCGTTGCTTTTCTGGTTGACATAATAGTGCGCCGGGCGCAGTGCAAGAGCTGGTCCCGCGGCAAACTGACGCTCATTCTGGCTCTGATTGCGTCGTTGAGTGGGGCGCTGCCTGTGATCGCCATTCATCCATTCTTGCCAGTGTCGCTATTCCTGGGATGGGGGATAACTGGCTTCCTGGTCTCGAATGTCCTGGGTTTCGCCGGGGCATACCTGGGTGCTCTGCTCGGTCGGAGCGCGGGCGAGTCATTGAGTGTATTGGAGAAATAGCACAATGGCCAAGCCGTTTCAATTCTTGTTGCTCATCTTTGGGGTGATTGCCCTGGTAGTGGTTGGCGGAGAACTTGCCTATTCGATCATCGCGACGACCCATGGAAGCACCCCCGCGCGCGTGGTGCGGGTGCAGGCTGGCCCGTATCCGCTGGTCGTCAGCCTCTACACCTATCCTGCGCACGCCAGCTACGCGCTACCTTTCGCAATAGCCCCGCAGGGCGCGATTCCTGGCACGCTGACCTATAGCGTCACCTCGACCCCTGCTCCCTCGGACGTGCCGGCAACCCCAGTGCGGGCGAGCCTAAGCCCGGACGCAAACGTTCACAATGGCGTGCAGGGTGACGCCGAGATCACCGTTCAGGGTACGTGGACCCTTGATATCGTCGTCACAGGCAGCTCCGGTCAGGGGACGGCATCGGTCCTCATCGTAGCCACCGCGCCGCCGGCCATACCCCTCTGGCTGGGCTGGCTGATCGGCTTTATTCCGCTTGTTGGTCTGCTGGCTTTTCTCTATTCACAACGCAACCAGCAGGCGCACAATCCAGAGACGCACAATCTGCGGCATTTCACTTATCAGGCCAGCCCCGCTTTCCTGGCAATCGCCAGCTTGCGCCATTCGACGCGCAGCACGGCGGCGTCGATCATCTGGTCGTCGATGATGATCGCGCCCAGGCCGCCCTGGACATCGGCCTTCTGGTACTCTTCGATGATGTGTTTGGCCCTGGCGATCTCGCCGGGGGTGGGTGTGTAGACCTCGTTGATGATCTCGATCTGGGCGGGGTGAATGGCCCACTTGCCGTCGAAACCCATGCGCGCGCCCATCTGCGCATCGCGGCGACAGGCCTCGTTATGACCCCATCAACGACGGTGATGCCTGCCGCGCGCGCCGCCACGATGCATTTGGCCTTGGCGTAGTTGTAGTAGAAAAATTGCTCGCCGCCCAGTTCCTGCGCGCCGATATCGCCTGCGAAATCCACCAGGCCAAAGATCAGCCCACCCATGCGCGGCGTGGCTTTGGCGATCTGCTCGGCGTGCAGGACGGCATCGGCGGACTCGATCAGCACCTCCAGCTTGATGCGCCCGATCTCGAAGCCCATGTTCTCTTCGATCTGGCTCAGAAAACGGTCGACGAAGAGGATATCCTCCGCGCCGTAGCACTTGGGGATCACCACAGCGTCTATGTTGCGGCCCGCCGCTTCCACGACCTCGATCAGGT
>JALYVR010000496.1 GCA_030853145.1 Chloroflexota bacterium
CCGGTACATAGATGAAATCGCAAGCGCGATGCTTTATAGTGAGAGTATAGCGGCACATATGTTCGCTATGCTCTATTATTTTATATATGTCGAGTTGTTGATTTGATTGAGGAGGAAGCAGGATATATGTCGCAAGAGGAAGAAACTATCCCTCAGATGGTTGAGGATGTGCGGGCGGGCAAGATGCCGCGCCGTAATTTTATGAAAGCGCTTACCGCCATGGGTATCTCTGCCGTGGGCGTCGGCGCGATCGTCGCCGCGACCGAGGTAACGAGTTCAAGAGGCGCGCTGCCAGGCACAGGTATACAGGCCAGCGCTCATCCCGCTGGCCAGAGACACATCCAACTGCACGACCGGCATCTGAAGAATCAGGCCGCGCAGGATGCGGGCGCGCTGCAACAGGATTATGCTTCTCACGCAGTGGTCGAAGATAGCATGTACGAGGAAGCCTTTGTTGGTCGCGAGGCGATCATGGCGCGCAAGCGCGTCGGTATGGCGGCTATTCCCGATCTGCAACTCCAGGTGACGAACCGCGTTGCCCATGGGAACCAGGTGAGCGTCGAATGGGTGGCCAGTGGCACCCATAGTGGCGATTTCCCCGGCCTGCCCGCCAGTGGCCGCCCCTTCTCCTTTCGCGGCGTGACCGTTGTGGTGCGCCACAACGAGAAGATTGTGCGCGAGTCACTCTACTACGATATGCAAGAGGTGCGCCGCCAGCTCGGCTAGCGCCTGCTGTAATAAGATGGCAGATCATTAGATAAGATATATGGATCAAGGCAGGTAGGGGCGCGGTTTACAAGCCCGCGTGGCTCACATGTGTACGGGTATTCCCATCGCTTGAGGCGAGCCACGCGGGCTTGTAAACCGCGCCCCTACGCGTGATGTCCCTACGTGTGTTGGCCATCATGCCCGCGCGACAACCTGTATCTTCTGTATTCAGCGCTCACCGATTGTATCCATACATAGCACAGTAGTGGAAAGACCAGCACGATCAACTTATTATAGTGGAATGCCTTCTTGAAGTTGCCGTGCAGCACGCAGGCCAGTGCCCTGGTCATGCCGCAGCCGGGACAGGGGAAGCCGCATAGATTACGGATCAGGCAGATGGAGCGGCGGGACTCAAACCAGGAGACGGGAATCAATACAAAGCCGAGGGGAAGAAGCAGATACGCGGCGATCTTCCCCAGGGCTATATGCGCTTCGTTGTTCATGCCCGCCGGTATAATGGACGGCCATTAACGTCCCGGTAGCTGCCAGTAATGATTGAGATCAAGTCGATGAGTGTCCAGATACCACAACCACCCAGCGTGACCAGTTGGATGATGCCTAAGGCCGTGAAACCTGTGTAGAAGCGCGCTCCCCCGACCCAGCCGGTGAAAAGACACAGCAGCAGCGTTGTCATCCAATCCTTATCCCCCGGCATATATGGCTGCTGCGGCTGCTGCGGCGCGAACGGTTGCCCGTACTGCTGTTGCGGGGGAGGCTGCTGGCCGTATTGGGGCTGCTGGCCGTATTGTTGTGGGGGAGGCTGCTGGCCGTATTGAGGTTGCTGGCCGTATTGGCCATATGGTGGCTGCCCCGAAGGCGGTTGATTGTCCATACTTTTCTTTTCTCTTCATAATTCGCTAAGCGCTGACACAATAAAAGATCCTATGAATGGACCCTGCTCATTTTAACAGAGGTGGAGGTTATAATGTCAAGGGTTAAAAGTCTGATCTTTCAACTTTCTACCGTTTCTGGCGTATATATCTGTGTATATGGGCGATGGCGACGATAGCTTGCCTCACTTTCTTTGTGATACCATGACATTTTTATAGGGGACGTGATTGATCGCGTCCGCAACGCTATGATTACAATTTTGTAGGGGCGCACTAGATCGCGTCCGCCGGGAGGTTTTATGGAGGAGCCGCGTAGCACGAGCGAGGGTGAAGCCCTAACGGCGACACCAGCACATAGAATTACAAGCAAACTTCCGCCTGAGAGCATGACCAACAATATACTCGCGGCTAGCGTGCAGGATAATGGGCAGAAGCAGGTTGCTAAGACTGTGGATAGCTTGCAACTTGTGGTTGTCGAAGGATTCCAGGTCGGGCGCGGCGTGGCGCGCATCGATCCGGCCAATATCGTGCGCCTGGGCTGCCAGCCGGGCGAGATTGTAATGATCACCGGCGCGCGTACTACTGCCGCCAAGCTCGTGCCGAGTTCTGCCATTGATCGAGGGCAGCAGAGTATCCAGATGGATAGCCAGGTGCGCCAGAATAGCGCCTCGGGCCTCGGCGAGCGCGTGACCGTTCACAAGGCCAAAGTTCAGAGCGCCGAGAAGGTCACGCTGCTCCCGCTCACCAGCGGCGCCCCTATTCAAGAGAGCGACCTGCAATATATCGCGCGTTACCTTGTCGGGCTCCCCGTGGTCATCGGCGACCTGCTGCGCGTGGGAACGCCGGGAGCCGCCCCGCGCGAATTTCTGATTATTAGCACGACGCCCGCCACGCCAAGTTACACCGTCCACAAGCGGAACTCCGGCGATCTCGCCGATCTGGAGCCGCCGGTGCCGGTACAGGCTACAACTGATGTTGAGGCGGTGCTTGTGCAGCCGGGGACGGTGGTGCGCGCGCAGGCGCGTGGAGCTGGCAAGCAGGGCGCACCTGGGCGGGTCACCTACGAAGATATCGGCGGGCTGGGCAAAGAACTCCAGCGCATCCGCGAGATGATCGAGCTGCCGCTGAAATACCCGGCCGTCTTCGACCGGCTGGGAGTGGAACCACCCAAGGGCGTGTTGCTCTATGGACCTCCCGGCACCGGCAAGACGCTGATCGCGCGCACCGTGGCTTCGGAGACGAACGCGGCTTTTTTCGTGATTAACGGACCCGAAATCATTAATAAGTTTTATGGCGAGAGCGAATCGCGCCTGCGCTCGATCTTCCAGGAGGCGCAGCGCAAGGCGCCGAGCATCATCTTTATCGACGAACTGGACGCCCTCGCGCCCAAACGCGCCGAGACCGGCGGCGAGGTGGAGCGCCGCATCGTCGGGCAGTTGCTTGGTCTGATGGATGGCATGGCATCGCGCGGGCAGGTCGTCTTGATCGGCGCGACCAACCAGCCAAACGCGCTCGATCCCGCCCTGCGCCGCCCCGGTCGCTTCGACCGCGAAATCTCCCTGCGCGTGCCGGACATGCATGGACGCCAGGAGATCCTGCGTATCCATAGCCGGGACGCGGCCCTGGCAAACGATATCGACTTCGCGCGCCTGGCCCAGCTTACTCCGGGCTTCGTAGGCGCCGACCTGGAGGCGCTCTGCCGCGAGGCCGCCATGAATGCGCTGCGACGTGTGCTGCCCCATATCGACTACCAGCGTGGCTATATCCCTTATGAGACGCTGGTGAGCCTGAATATCACGATGGCGGATTTCCAGGCGGCCCTGCGCGAGGTCGAGCCATCGACGACGCGCGAGGTCTATGTTGAGGTCAGTGAGACTTCATGGGACGATATTGGCGGGCAGGCGAAGGCCAAGGAACTGCTGACGCAGGCTGTGGAGTGGCCCTTGCGCTATCCAGAGATCTACAGTAACGCCAAAGTCGAGCCTCCGCGAGGCGTGCTGCTCTCCGGCCCACCAGGGTCGGGCAAGACGCTGATCGCGCGCGCACTGGCTCACCAGTGCGACGCCAGCTTTATCTCCATCAAGGGGCCGGAACTGCTCTCTAAATGGGTTGGCGAGTCCGAGAAGGGTGTGCGCGAGGTCTTCCGCCACGCCAAGCAGGCTGCGCCGTGTATCATCTTCTTCGACGAGATCGACGCGCTGGCTCCCCGGCGCGGCGGCGAGATTGATGGACACGTGGGCGACCGCGTGATGGCGCAACTGCTGACGGAGATGGATGGCATCGAGGGCCGCGAGGGCGTGATTGTGCTCGCCGCCACCAACCGCCCTGAGTTGATCGATCCGGCATTGCTGCGCCCAGGCCGCTTTGACCTGATTACTGAGCTGGACTATCCCGATGAGGCTGACCGCCGGGCGATCTTTGCTGTGCATACACGCGGCAAACCGCTGGCGCCGGAGATCACGATGGAGGAACTGGCAAGCCTGACACCGGGCCGCAGTGGCGCGGATATCGAGGCTATCTGCCGCCGGGCGTCCATGCTGGCCCTGCGCGATTGGATCGCCCCCAGGCTGACCATTGGCCAGGTCCAGGTTAGCGAAGCTACCGATTCGCAAACGGAGACGCCCGCCGCACAAGAGACCGCGCCGGTTCAGGGTGAGCGAGCAGCAGTCGGACCCGTTGTTCCCAGCGCCCCCTTTCAGGTGCGCCCAGAACATTTTGCTACTGCTATCGACGAGCAGCGCGAGCGCTACAATACGCAGGAGGCCGCAGAAGAGGAACGTGAGCGCAGAAATGCCGGCCGCCAACGCCTGATTGATATGGCAGCAAACTACGGTAACAGTGAGAAACCGCCGTTACACGGTTGGCGCCTCTGGCTGGCACGGCTCTTCGGCCTTGTACCTCGCGAGCCTTGAGG
>JALYVR010000497.1 GCA_030853145.1 Chloroflexota bacterium
CTCCGACACAGGCGCGCAAGCGGCCGGCTACGCGCTGCCACCGCGATTGTTCGATAGGTAGAATGTATAATAACCATTGTGGTGACATAGATAGAGAAAGGCAATCCTCATGGCCGATTCAGGTTTAGAGCATCCTGACGCTCCCGTAGACGCGCCAGAACCCGCGAAGGTGGAGCCGCTCGCCGACGGTGTGTACGCGCTGGTGACGGGGGGCGATCCCAATACCGGCTTTATTGTGGGCGAGCGAGGCGTGGTCGTGGTGGATGCGCGCGCCACCCCCGCCCTGGCGCGCGAGACACTGATGGCGATTCGCGGCGTGACCGATAAGCCCATTCGCTACCTGGTGCTGACCCATTACCATGCCGTGCGCGCGCTGGGCGCCTCCGGGCTGGACGCGGAACACATCGTGGCGCACCGGGGCACGCGCTACCTCATCAACGAGCGCGGCCAGCAGGACTTCGAGTCGGAGGCCCGGCGCTTCCCGCGCCTCTTCCTCGATATCAAGTCGATCCCCGGCCTGACCCATCCCGATATCTGCTATGATGGCACGCTGATCCTTGATCTCGGCGACCGGGAGGTGCAGTTGCGCTGGCTGGGTCGCGCACACACCGATGGCGATACCACTGTCTGGTTACCGGCCGAACATATCCTGTTCGCGGGCGACCTGGTGGAGGCCAGCGCGGCACCCTACTGCGGCGATGCCTACATCCTGGACTGGCCCGCGACGCTGCAAAATGTGCGCACGCTGGGCGCGCGCAAACTGATTCCAGGACGCGGAGCCGTCGTCGAGGGCGAGGCGGTCGCACACGCCATTGATGAGACGCAGGCCTACCTGATGACCTTGCGCGATAGCGTGCGCGCCGCCGTGTTGCAGGAGGCGGGCGTTGCCGAAGCCTACCAGGCGGCCCAGCAGGCGCTGACCCCGCGTTTTGGAGACTGGGCCATCTTCAAGCATTGTCTGCCCTTTAACGTCCAGCGCATGTACGATGAACTGGCCGGCACGCGCCCGCGCATCTGGACCGAGAGCCGCGACAGCGCGCTGTGGCAGGAGCTGGCGCATGGTACATAGCGCGTGATCGAAGATTGGACCTCGTGCATGTCAGGAACCCAATCCCGTAAAACGGGACGGGCTTGCATAAAGCCCAACCTGACCAGACTCAGGACTCGCAAGAGGACTACGTTACGGAAGAAATAGGTACGTCAGGGTGCGAGGCCAGCCCTGACCTCTACGGTACAGCATTAAACAAGCCTAAAGGGTGAAACTCGTGTGTTGTACGTCAAACCTCCCAGTAACATTGTCAAGGCCAATGTTACCCTGGCAACAGGAGACTCGCAAGAGTAAAGGAACAAAGCGTTGAGTAAGGTGTTTGTCCTAGACACAAACAAACAAGTCCTCACCCCTGTGCATCCTGGCAGAGCACGGGTATTGCTCTCATCAGGGAAGGCGGCGGTGTTCAAGAGATACCCGTTCACTCTCATTCTGAAACGAGCGGTGGAGCAGCTAGTCGTGGAGCCGCTACGTCTCAAGATCGATCCCGGCTCCAAGGTAACAGGGCTAGCCATTGTGAATGATGCGAGCGGAGAAGTGGTCTTTGCTGCTGAACTAACCCATAGAGGTCAAACCATACGCACGAGTCTGGAAAGGAGGCGCATGGTCAGGCGTTCCCGCAGGCAGCGCCATACCAGATACCGCAAGCCGCGTTTCGACAATCGGCGCAACAAACAAAAGGGATGGATCGCCCCTTCTCTTGAGAGCAGGATAGCGAATGTCATCACGTGGGTGAAGCGTCTGATGCGTGTGTGTCCTCTCACTGCCATATCACAAGAACGTGTGAGGTTCGATCTGCAACAGATGGAGAATCCTGAAATAGCAGGCGTGGAATACCAGCAAGGGACTCTGCAAGGGTATGAGGTGAGGGAGTACTTGCTCGAAAAGTGGCACCGCACGTGTGCGTATTGCGGTGCCAAAGATGTCCCGCTGCACGTGGAGCATATCAATCCCCGTAGCCAGTCACATGATAACAGGATATGTAACCTCTGTATCGCCTGCGAACCGTGCAATGCGAAGAAGGGTACACAGGACATACGAGTGTTCCTGAAAGAGAAGGCTGAGGTGTTGAAACGCCTTCTCGCGCAAGCCAAAGCCCCGCTCAAGGATGCGGCGGCAATGAATGCGACCCGCCGGGCATTGTATACGCGACTGAAGGAGGTAGGCTTGCCTGTGGAGTGTGGCAGCGGTGGCTTAACCAAGTTCAATCGCACCGTGAGGGGGCTAGAAAAGGACCACTGGCTCGATGCCGCTTGCGTGGGCAAAAGCACCCCTGCACATCTCCATGTCAAAGGGATTGTCCCGTTGCTTATCAAGGCCAATGGGCATGGGTGCCGTCAGATGTGCTTGATGGACAAGTACGGTTTTCCTCGCACAAAGCCCAAACAAAAGAAGTTTAAACACGGTTTTCGTACAGGCGACATCGTGAAAGCGGTGGTCCCATCGCATCTCAAGAATGCGGGAACCTACACAGGAAGAATGGCAGCCAAAGCGAGCGGGGCGTTCACGATTGCCACATCAAAAGGACACGTGACGGATATCAGATACACATATTGTCGCATGCTGCAAAGGGCAGACGGCTACAGCTATCAACAGAAAGGAGCGGAGGCGTTTCCTCCCATAGCCTGAAGGCATAGGGGTACCCACGCCACATGTTTATGGCTAAAGACGATCTCGCTGGATGGGAGGCGCGGTCCGGCTGGCAGAACCCCATTGTAATCGTGGGGGCCGGTCCCGTGGGGATGAGCGCCGCCCTGGGCCTGGCACACTACGGAGTTCCCTCTATCGTGCTTGATGATGGGGATGGACCCGCCATTGAAGGCTCGCGCGCCATCTTTATGGAACGGCACGCGCTCGAAATCCTGGGCGTGTGGAGCCCCGTGGGCCGGCAGATGGCAGAGCTGGGCATGACGCTGACCGGCGGCCGCGTGTTCTTCCGCGACATTGAGCTGTACAAAACGCTCAGCGCGCCGCCCGAAGCCGATGCTCGCTACCCGCGCTTTGTGAATATGCCTCAGAACCTGCTGGAGCGCCTGCAATACGAGGCGCTGCAAACGCTCCCCTGCTGCCAGGTCTACTGGCAGCACAAAGTCACAGGCGTGACACAGGACGATGATGGAGTGCATATCGAGGCCCAGACACCCGACGGTCCCAGGCACTTTCAGGCCCCCTACGCGCTGGCGGCCGATGGTCCCCGCAGCAGCTTACGTCGCCTGCTGGGCATGAACTTCCCAGGCGAGTCGCGCGATCACCACTTCCTGATTCTGGATGTGCGCATGGAGCTGGAGACGCCGCGCGAGCGCTGGTTCTGGTTCGACCCCCCGTTCAACCCCGGTCGCACAGCCCTGCTACACCCACAGCCCGATAGCATCTATCGCCTGGACTATCAACTCCCGCCCGGCGAAGACCTGGCACTGGCGAAGCAGCCAGAGTCTCTGCACCGCCGCATCAGCGCCACCGTTGGCGAGCGACCCTATGAGATCGTCTGGATGAGCATCTACAGCTACCAGCAACGCATGCTGGAGCGCTTCGCATGCGGGCGCGTGCTGTTCCTGGGAGACGCGGCCCACCTGATGTCGCCCTTTGGCGGCCGCGGCCTCAACAGCGGCATTCAGGACGCCTGGAACCTGGTATGGAAGCTAGCGCTGGTACGCGCAGGCCAGGCTCCTGAAGCGCTGCTTGAGACATATCATGACGAGCGACATGCGGCCGCCGCCGAGAATCTGCGGCTCACGGACGATACTATGCGCTTCCTGGTGCCGCGCCCCGGCCTTGGGCGCTGGAGGCGCGATACCATTCTGCGCCTGAGCCTGCCCTTCAAGTTCATGCGGCGCTACATCAACGCCGGCCATATGTCTAACCCGTGTACCTATCGGGCATCGCCTATCATCTCCGAAGATCCCCTGCTCTCCCCCGGCGGCCGCTCAGTCGCGAGACTGCCGGCGAAGCAACGCGCGGCACTACAGCGTTTTCGCCAGGGTCCGCAGGCTGGCGCGCTGGCCCCTGTGATAGTGCTGATCGACGCGAGCACAGGCGCACAGGTCTCGCTACTGGATATATTCGGCCATAGCTTCGTGGCCCTCTACTTCTGCCAGGATGCCGCCACAGGTCTGGCCGCCCTGCAAGGCATCCAGTCCGCTCTCCCCGCTCTGCCGCTCAAGCTCTACCTGGTAACCCCCAGTACGCCGCCTGAGAGCCAGAGCGAGGGTACCTACACGTTACTTGATCCCGAAGGCCAGGGCGCAACGATGTATCGTGCCGGTCCACGCACGCTCTATCTCGTACGCCCAGACCGTCACATTGCCGCGCGCCGCTTCGCTAGCGACCTGGGTGAGCTGCCTGCGTTGCTGCGCGTCGCTGTCGGAGGACGCTAGTATAACAACACAACATCACCACCGTAGAGACAACAATCGTAGGGGCGCGGTTGACAAGCCCGTGTAACCCCGCGACATCCGTTATTG
>JALYVR010000026.1:0-14778 GCA_030853145.1 Chloroflexota bacterium
GCTAGAGACATTTCTGACGCGTAGAGAAGCCACGTGATATCCGCGAGGGTATCCACGTACCGTAATCTTATGTAAAGGGGATGGCCAGGTTGGCTCTCCGGCATAGAGGCGACAGGAGATGGGCGCATGCAGCGACGGGTTGTGATCACAGGGCTTGGGGTACTGGCTCCAAACGGTACCGGCAAAGATGATTTCTGGCAGGCCTGCGTTGCTGGCCGCTCAGGCATCCGCCGCATCACACGCTTCGATGCCAGTCCGTTCCCTACGCGGATCGCGGGCGAGGTGGTGGACTTTGATCCTGTTGCATCCGGCCTGAACCCAAATGAGCAGGCGCGCCTGGATCGTGGCACGCAATTTGCCATCGTCGCCGCTAACATGGCTCTCGCCGATGGCCTTATGTGTAGTGGCGACCCTTCGGCTCCCCTTGCCCGCCGACAAGGCAATCGCCATGATGGTGATCGCCATATCCTCCTGGATGAGATGCAGCGTGAGCGGATGGGCGTCTACATAGGTTCGGCGGTGGCTTCGGTCGAAGAGGGCGAAAAACTCTGGGTCCAGGTCACTGATCGCGGCGCGCACCTGCCGCGCCCACTCATCGACAGCTTCGCACCCGACAGGCTCACGATGGGCTTTGTGCCTGCCAGCGCTATCGCCGCGCACCACCAGTTGCACGGTCCCTGCCTGACCATCTCCACCGGCTGCTCGGCGGGAGCAGACGCCATCGGTCAGGCCTACTGGTGCATCCAGGAGGGACGCGCCGACCGTATGCTTGCCGGCGGTTCCGACTCGGCCATCAGCGGTATCGGCATCAATGTCTTCTGCGTTATGCGTGCTTTGAGCACGCGCAACGACGAGCCGGAGCGCGCGTCACGCCCCTATGATGCTGGTCGCGACGGCTTTGTGATGGCGGAAGGCGCCGGCGTCCTGCTGCTGGAGGAGCGCGAGCTGGCTCTGGCGCGTCATGCGCCTATCTACGCCGAGATCATCGCCTTCAGTTCCAACAGCAACGCCTACCACATGACAGCGTTGCCCGATGATGGCGCGCCGCTCCAACACCTTCTCAGGCAAGCGCTGGACGAAGCGCGGATCACCCCGCGGCAACTGGGCTATATCAACTCACACGGCAGCTCAACGCCACTCAACGAAGCTGTGGAGACAGCGGCGTACAAGGCCATCTTCGGCATGTACGCGTACCACATACCCATCAGCGCCACAAAATCCATGATCGGGCATACGCAGGGCGCGGCCAGCGCTATCGAAACCATCGTCACGGCGCTCACCCTGGCGCGGCAAATTATCCCGCCCACGATTAACCAGGAAGAAGCGGACCCGCGCTGCGACCTGGATTATGTACCCAACATCGCGCGTCATCTCCAACCTATGGAAGCTGATGGGGAGCTACCATCTTTGACCGTGGCCCTGACGCATTCCAGCGGCTTTGGCGGGGTCAATACCGCGCTTGTGCTGGCGCACCCCGATTGGTATGATAGCCAGGGGGGGCAGCCGGCATATGCTGATGAGAATGCTATAGCTCCCTGGGAGCCAGCTCTTCCGACGAGGCAATGAGGCATGGCAGAGACTACTGGCGAGCGGCGCGTCGTCATCACCGGCCTGGGGGTTGTGGCCCCCAACGGTATCGGCAAAGAGCGTTTCTGGCACGCGACAACACAGGGCATCTCAGGTATTCAACCCATCGAGCGCTTCGCTACCGCCGAACTGCCGATCCAGGTAGCCGGGGAGGTCAGCGATTTCGTGGCCGAGGATTTTATCGATCGCAAGCTGGTAAAGCGTAGCGACCGTATGACCCACTTCGCTCTTGCCGCTGTGCAGGAGGCCATGAGGGATGCGGGCATCGCGCTCGCGCGGGAGAATCCGCATCGTGTGGGGGCGGTAATCGCCAATACGTTCGGCGGCGTGGAGTATGTCATGGAGCAGATGGAGGCCCTGCATGTGCGTGGACCGCGCTTCATGAGCGCGTACACGGCCATTGCCTGGTTGCAAGTAGCCAACGTGGGCCAGGTATCCATGCGCTACGGTATCCAGGGCTACTGCAAGACGCCGGTCAACGACACGGTTGGTGGGCTGGACGCTCTTGGCATGGCCTATGCTGCCATCAAGCGCGGCGCCGCCGATGTCCTGATTACCGGGGGAAGCGAGGCCTTGCTGCATCCCTGGGTCCTGCTCGTTCTTGGTCACAGCGAACACTGTGCCATGGGCGCCGACACATGTGTCTATCGCCCGTTTGATCGGCGCGCCACGGGCCTGGCACTGGCGGAGGGCGCGGGAATGTGTATACTAGAAGAGTACGAGCATGCCAGGAGCCGCGATGCGCGCATGTATGGAGAGATCGTCGGCTATGGGCAGAGCAACTCGGCCTGTGGCCTGGCCGCACCCGTCACTGGTGGGAAACAATATGCGCGCGCCATGCAGCTCGCGCTGCAAGAAGCGATGCTGGATGTAGAGGATATCGGCTATATCAGCCTTGATGGGCGTGCCGTCCCCGCCTGGGATCAGGACGAGGCCGATGCGCTGCAGCAGGTGTTCGGTCCCGCCATGGCGCGCCTGCCGCTGAGCGTCCCGCGCACCATGCTCGGACACAGCTATGCCGCCGCCGGAGCGCTCGATACCATTACCGCCTTGCTAGCTTTGCAGGATGGGATCATCCCGCCCACGATCAACTGCGAGGAGCTGGACCCGCGCTATGGCCTGGCGAATCTTGTGCGCGACGAAGCGCGCCCGCTGTCCACGCATGCGCGCGCGGTACTCATCGGCGGCCGCAGCCTCGGCGGGGCCAATGTCGCACTGGCAATCGCCCGACCTACGTAGGGATCGACTTATCGTGTCTGGCGCAATGTATTGCCTGGATAGGTTACGAACTGGAATTCCTTTAAAATACCTTTCAAGCAATAATATAAGGAGGGAAGCAGCATGATCCAATTAACTGTATTGTATGGCCAACCCCAGGACCCGGCCGCGTTTGATCGCTACTACCGGGAAACGCATGTTCATGTGGCAAGGAAGATGCCAGGAATTAAGGGCTATACTACCAACAAACCGGTGTCGCTCAATCCACAGGAGCCGTCGTCCTACTACTTGATTGCCGATCTCTATTTTGAGAATATGCCGGCGCTGCAAGCGGCTTTGCAATCGCCGGAAGGTCAGGCGGCGGCCGGAGATGTGCAGAATTTTGCGACCGGCGGCGCGCAGCTCCTGGTAGGCGAGATACAGGTGTATGACCCGGTTTCCATTGGCGCATAGTTCGTGACTGGCGAGGCAAGCCACGCCCTACGGGACGAAGGGACGAGCCACGTGTTGCGGGATGAAGTAGCCGTTATCGTTGTGGGCGCTGGACCGACAGGGCTGACGGTGAGCAATCTGTTGGGGCTGGCGGGCATTGATACACTGCTCATTGAGCGCAACGCGGGGTTGAGTGCGTGGCCCAAAGCCATATCGATTGACGACGAGGGGCTGCGCACCTGCCAGGCGCTGGGCCTGGGGCGCGAGGTGCTGGCGAACGCCCTGCTGGATATCGGCGCGCGCTACGTCTCAGGGGAGCGGCTGCTTGTGCAGGTCACGCCGACCAGCAGGCGCAACGGCTACCCGCTTATCTCAACCTTCAACCAGCCTGAGCTTGAGGCAACGCTGCTTGCCGGCCTGCAACGCTTCGATTGCGTCACCACGCGCTTCCAGCACACGCTCGAAGCGTTGGAGCAGGACGAACAGGGTATCGTCGCGAGCATTCGCACAGCGGAAGGCGAACTGCGACGTATCGCGTGCGCATACTTGCTGGCCTGCGATGGTGGGAAGAGCTTTGTGCGCCGCGCACTAAATATCCCCATGCGCGGCTCGACGTTCCAGCAGCGCTGGCTGGTTGTTGATAGCATCCAGGACAGCGACCCATCCCCATTCGCCACCTTCTTCTGTGATCCGCGTCGCCCATCCGTGAGCGTACCGGCCCCGCACAATGGCAGGCGTTGGGAGTTCATGTTGCTGCCGGGTGAGACCGAGGCGGACCTGCTGGCTGAAGATAGCACGCGCGCGCTCATCCAGCAGGCGGGTGGGCCTGGGGATGCGCGGATTATACGTCAGGCCGTCTACACCTTCCATGCCGCGCTGGCTTGTAACTTTGCGCGCGGTCGCATCTTTCTGCTGGGGGACGCCGCCCATCTGATGCCTCCTTTTGGAGGCCAGGGCATGAACAGCGGCCTGCGCGACGCCCATAACCTTGCCTGGAAGCTGGCCCTGGTGCTTCAGGGGCGGGCACATCCCCGCCTATTGGAGACGTATCACGAGGAGCGCTACGATCATGTCGCGCAGATGATCCGTTTTTCAGCGTTCCTGGGCCGTGCTGTCATGCCTATGCGTCGCTCCAGTGCGCTTATGCGCGATAGCTTGCTGGCGGTATTGACCGCCTTGCCGCCCATAAGAACTTTTCTTAGCGAAGCGCGCATCAAACCACAGCCGCGCTACCAGCAAGGCCTGTTATTGTCAGCTGGCGGCCGGGCGGGCAAAGTTCTCGCCGGCCAGATGCTTCCTCAACCCCAGGTGCTGACGGTAGAGGGCGAGGCGGTACTCCTCGATGATGTGCTGGGTCCTGGCTTCGCGCTGCTGCGCCTGCACGACGACCCGCTGGCGGCCTTCGCGCCCATCAAAGGCAGCATATGGGAGCGCCTGGACGTGCGCTTCGTCTGTGTTCAGCCAGCAGAGGAAGGGAGCAGGGCAGCCGTGGAAGGTAGGCCAGGCGGGGGCGAGCCGGCGGAAGGCGATCTAACGGGGCGCAGGCCAGCGGCGCCCCTACACGAAATGGCGGATCGGCAGCTCAGCAGATTTTTGGGGGGCAAGCGTGATCTGTTTGTGCTTGTGCGGCCAGATCGCTATATTCTGGGGGCCTTTGAGGCGGCGAAGGCCGATGCATATGCATTGGCTTTTGCGCACATCCTTGGCGGCAAAGGAGTAGAAGGGGCGCTGTGAACAATTGGGTATATGCTTGACAATATCGCGCAACCCATAGATAATCCGTATGTGCAAATGTTCTAAGAAGAGGGCTGAAAACTTTTAGGGATGAAGGAGGGCATGGCGATGAGACAGCACGATGGATCGGAGCTGTTTGGGGAAGATGACCCCCGCGGCGCCAGTATAGGCATTATCGAGGTCGAGCCTGAGGATAGCCGGCGCAGCGTGTTGACGGCTATCATGACGCAGAATAAGCTGGGGCGGAAATATACCGTCCTGGTACTACCCGACCAGAATAAATCCTTCAGCCGCGCGGTCGATTTCGAGGGACTCAGGGATACGCAGCGCAACCTCCAGACACAACTTGCCATCGTCGCCTCTAAAAACTCGGACCCGGCCCGCTTCGCCCGCCAGAACCGTTTTTCCGTCTTCCTCTCATTAGAGAATTACGCCAGCTACGCGCAGTCGTTTCTCAAAAGAGAGCCAGTGCCTGAAGTAGTGCAGGAGCCAGCACCAGCGGAAACAGCGGAGAGTCAATCCACAGCCACCTCCTCGGAGAGCCAGGTGCCACAGGATATCGCGGAAGAACCGACGCGGCCTCTCCCTCGGCCAGTACGGACCATGCCAGCACCTACACCTACCCCGGCCATCACGCCGGTCGTTGTCCGTGACACAACATCCACAGAAGAACCGACGCGGCCTCTGCCCGCTCCAGTACAAATCATGCCAGAACCGGCGCCTGCTAGCGTACCGGCCGATGTCCGTGATCCAGCGTTCACAGATCAACAGCCAGAGATTGCTGATCGCATGATGGAGCCGCCGCCAGTTGCGCTCATCGAACCAGGCACACCACTTGAGCCGGAGGAGCCAGCACCCGCGTCGGTTCCCGCTGCTGAAGAGCAGCCGGTGCCTCCTCAAGAAGTGGAGACCATGGACTCTGCTCCACTTGTAGGCCCATCCATCATCGATCTGCGCCCGGTTCAGCCGGCACGAGCCAGAGACGCCCAGCTTCCCGCGCTGGTTGAGGTCAGCGCGCCTCCAACCAGGCGGCGCAGGAGCAGGCGCGGCTGCGTCATCGCCGCACTCTTAGTGCTCCTGCTGCTCATTGGGGGTATTGCGCTTGCCTCGCTGGCCGGCGTCATCCCTATTGGCCAGATCCTTCCCATCGCGGCCTCCTCGGCCACCATCACCGTGACACCGGACAGCCGCACACTCGTGAATACCTATACCATCCCGGCTGTGACGCAACTGCCTGATACTTCCCAGCACCAGGTCCGCGCGCGTTTCTTGAACTTCGCTACACCCCAGCAATCGCAGTCGGCAAAGGCGACGGGTATTGGAAGCGTGCCCGCTATCCAGGCACACGGTACATTGACGTTCTACAATGCTCTGGCCTACGCGCAAACGGTGCCCGCCGGAGCCGTCTTTACCGATGCGAACGGCGTCCAGGTGGTGAACGATCAGGCGGCTATTATTGCGGCGGCGCAACCGCCCCTTGAAGGCGCGGCAACAGTACCCGCGCATGCCATCCAACCGGGAGCGAAGGGTAATATTTCGGCACACGATTTCAGCATCAGCCAGTGCTGCCACGTGGGCATCACGCTCGAGAACGGGGCGTCGTTCAGCGGGGGAGTCGATGCGCAGACCTATACCTATGTCCAGCAGAGCGACATAGATAGCGCGGCCAGCGCCCTGAAGGGGCCGCTTATCATGAACGCGCAGAGATCCATCCAGGCCCAGATTCTCCCAGGCGAGCAACTCGTCAAACCCATCGAGTGTACGCCCGGTGTGGTCGCCGATCACCAGGCAGGCGAGCGCGCGGCCAGCGTGCTGGTGTCCGAGATGGTAAACTGCCTGGGAGAAGTCTACGACCAGCAGGGAGCGCGCACGCTGGCAACGAGTTTGTTGCAGGCAAGCGCGCAGCGCAGCCCAGGCGCCAACTATACTCTCGTAGGGCGCATTGCCACGCAGGTAAAGGGCGCGATGGTGACTGATGCGAAAGGCACCATTGCCGTGCAGGTTGGGGTAGTGGGGCAGTGGGTCTACCAGTTTAGCGATGCGCAGAAAAAGTTGCTGGCAAGGCTGATCGCAGGCAAGAGCACTCCCGATGCCCAGGCGGCCTTAGCGCGCCAGGCGGGCGTAAAGGGGTCCACTATCGCGCTCTCCGGCGGGACCAATAACGTGCTGCCAGGCGACCCCAGCGCGATTACCGTTATCGTGCAGCCACCTGGCGCGAACAAAGCTGGCTGAGAAAGCGTATTTCTCAAAAATGTTAGAGAGAGAGCAGGTGTTCTGTCCAGTAGTGATGGGTTTTAGCAACGACCGTGATCACGTTCTTCATCTCTTTGTCCAGAACGAAGTCTGGTCCAGCAGGCAAAAACAGTGTCGCCCCTTCACGCCGCACGTAGATATTTTCTACAATAATGGCCCGCAAGAGCCAGAGCGCCATCTCCTCATTGTCGCACTGCAAGCCGATCCAGCCCAACCTCTCGCTGCGGACAATGGGTAGGCCGGTGACAAGGCGAAGGCCGCGCTCGATCTCGGCCACTACGCGTTCATAGGCTGCTAGATTCGTTTTTACTTCATCGGGTGGAACAGGCTCTAACAAGGTATCACGATGGGGGGGACCGCCCGCTAATGCCAGGTCGCAGAAGCCAGTCCACATCTCATCCCAGGCAACCTGGCCGTCCTCAGTAAAGCGCATGGGAGCAGTGCCCATGGGGGCGGCGCTGACCTGCTTTCCTCTGAGATAGCGAGGTAGGAGGATGCGCGACAGCACAGGGGGTAATGGTTGATTTTGCGCTGAACCACGCCTCTCATTGCCAGCAGAACTGACGGGGGGAACATAGATAGTGCCAGAGCGCCAGTCCAACTCGGTAATGTGGCCGCCCGCGATAGTGAAGGCCTCGGCAGGGTCGCTCCAGGTAATATAATCGCCTTCAGGGAGGGAGGCAAAGACAGCCGCAAACACCGGCTGCCCGGCGATCCTGCGTTCGAGCACATCGGTGTGTACTCTCTTCACGGAAGCATTCCCGCGCTGGCTCACATCGATCTGATACCCGTGCAGGTTCTCCCTGGTATAGATAATGAGCGCCCCTATCGTATCTCCAATGTCCAGCACAATATCATGGTGGACCCGCTCAATAGACTGCTCGACCATCTGTGTTGCTCTCCTCTCGGTAGTTGGATCTCAATAGTTGGAACATGGCACCCGCGTTGTCGGCGGACAAGGTGGGAACATGGCGCCCGCGAGGAGCGCCACTACACATACGGCCATCGCGCAGCTACGAAGGGGAGAGAATCGACGGTCAATGTGTAGTGTCCCTTGCGGGCGCCATGTTCCCACCCATCACATGAAGGTGGTCAGAGCACTAGTTCTTCGGAACGTCGTAGCCGCTCTTCGGAACTCCCAGGTAGGGGAAATCTGCTATATAGCGGTTGTTGCCTGGCACTGGACCGCCCAGGGTTTCCTTATTGGTCTGTTCGGCCGTAAAAGGTGAGATCGCCCCCGCCGCCCCGTCAGGAGTATAGCTCTTGTTGACCAGAGGATAGGTCAGGCCAGCAATCGCTCGCAACTCAATCGTAGTCACGTCGTCGATGACCCGGCGACCATTGGGATACCCGGCGAGATCGCCACCCAGGAGACCAAGCAGGCTCGGAGTTGCCGTGGGCGGGATCGCCATATTCAGGCGCAATAGATCGGCCGGCGTAGGACCGGTGTAATTCTGAAATCCCCCAATGATCCCAGATGGCAGACCGGTGAGCAGGATGGCTTCCAGGTCCGTTCGGGGAGCCTTCGAGGCATCCAGAGCCGCCAGGTGGGGGAATACCCCCGGATAGAGCACCGGCAACAAGTTTGCCAGTTCCGGGTTCGCTACATGCGCGAGGAACTGCTTATCGTTCCTGGGCTTCTGCGAATTCCAGAAGTTCTTCAGTCCCAGCGGGATGATGACTTCATTGAACAGTGGGGCCGCTTGTCGAGAGACCTGGACCCAGGGTCCAACGCCATTGGTATCACCATCGCCATCCAGGACGCGCATCTTCTGGCGGCTCGCGGAGGCATAGACCCCGATGACCGAGGTAGCACTGCTTGGATCGGTGGGATGGGAGCCATCGCGCGTCAACAGGGTCTTAGGGATCTGGATAGCGATACTATGCACATTGAGTTCATCAGTTGCATCCACACCAAGGGCAGCAGCGCTGGGTATCAGATGCAAATTCTGGAACGGCCGGAGCGCCCCGAGATCGAAGATCGCGCCCAGATCGACATAGAACCCCTCACGTCGCTGTCCGGCGAATACGGTCTCGCCGTCAGGAAGCTTGTGAACGGCCATCTTTGCCAGCGCCTCATAGTGGGGCGTGGATCGGAAACCGACGTTGCAGGGTGGACACGTTAGCCCGGTCCCCAGAACGGTCGATGTGCCGTTGACGACTTTGGTGACCGTATAAAACTGCGGCCTGTTCCAATTCGGACTCTCGATGGAGGTAATCGGACCGGTGTTGTAGAGAAAGGTATTGGGATTGCGCGTTTGCGTCTGAAAGCGGAACTGGTAGACGATATCATCCTGGGCATCCCCATCATTGTCGATGTGGATCTCATAGAGGACATCATCGCCAAACACATAGAAATTTGGGCCACCGTCTGGCGCCTGCCGGGGAACGTAGTTAGCAATCAGGGTCACCGTGTCGGGCTTGTCCGGACTGACAAACGCATAGACATCGGTATTATCGGCCACGGGATCTTTCGCGATCTCTGGGGCCTCAGCATGGGATGACATACATGCACCTCACAATAGAATGCCTCTGTTGGACGCAGTTCACTTTGCGGCTTTCATAAGGCTCTTCACCAGATTGGTATCGCGGTAGACAATCTCCCGCTCGCCAACCATCAGACCAACTTCACCCGTAGCGAAATCGCGTACATACAGCGCCATAGGTTCAGAGGACGAGACAGCAGGTAGATCCATGGTCGAAGTATCCGGCGAGGCAGCTTGTGCCACCAGATGAGGCGCGCCCATCAGCGCGCCGCCAACGACACCCACCGTGGCTACCCCGATAGAGGTCTTGCCAATAAATCCACGCCGTGTCAGTTTTGTCATCTTGCTCTCCTTTCATGAGAATCGATTTGAACGTTATGACATGGTGCGACTACTGCTTTGGAGCCACCTTCAAATAAACCCGTGAGGTTTCCGATAAGGACGGCCTGCATAAAAGCTCACACCTGCTTCGCCGCAGTCCCCATAGAGATCATGCCCATCGTTACATTCACTGCGAATCACACCTGGATCATTGACGACTACGGGGTCACTGACGTATACGCGCAAATTTTAGATATGGATCATCTTATTCGTGTATTCAAATGCATCGCGCATATCGCACTCATGGGCTATTGAGGCTGGATAAAAACCATGATAAGATGAGGGCGAGCTACAACAGCGGCATATCACTTGTGTAGCGAGTGACGTGACTTTGATGTGTGATGATTGCAGGGAAGAGAGGATAGGAGAGCAATATTCGTTGAGACACCATCATGTGTCGGCCTTGGAGCAGGGCACCCGCGAGGGATGCCCGTACATCTCTGACCGGGCGAGGTTGGCGTGGCGATGGGGACACGTGCTCGTCATCGGTTCCCCTTGCCCGCCAACAATATGGGTGCCCTGCTCCAACACGACATCGCGCTCCCGATAGAGTATCAACCAATGCGCTGGCCTGCGCCCCGTTGGTGGCTTGCCTCGCCGGGACATCTACAGGTCCGGCGAGGCAAGCTACGCGCTACGGGCGTGCATCCTTGCTTGTCAGCGTGCCGCGAGCACGCCAGCGATGCGCTTGATCTCCTCTTCGGTGAGTTCAGGGTAGCAGGGGATCGGCACAAGCAGATCGGCCAGCTCCCTGGAGACCTCCAGCGTCTCTACACGGCAGGGCAGCACACCGGTGTGGTAAGGTTCCTGGTCCGCGACAACGGTATAGGAGTCGGCAACCTGGACGCCGGCCGCTTTCAGGCGGCGCGCCAGGTCCATCCTTGCCTCTATGGTGGGCGCTTTAACCATATAGGCAAAGAAGGCATGCTGGCGGCCGGGCGCGACATAGGGCGGGCACAGCCACGAGCCAGCCAGGGCGGCATCGTAGCGAGCGGCGATGGCGCGGCGATGCGCGTTCCACTCCGGCAGGAATTCGAGTTCCGCCAGGCACTCGGCGGCTGAGTACTCGTCCATGCGCGCGCGCAATCCCCAGACCTGGTGGCGATAGCGGTGCGCCGTCATGCGACCGGTATTGCGCCAGCCACGCGCCAGCTCCACGATATCGGGATAGCGGTCGAGGAGCCTCTGAGTCAGCGTTAAGATACCGGCATCAGAGCCAAACGAGCCGATATTCTTCACATCGCTCAACGAGTAACAGCCGAAATGCCCGGCGGCGCCTGCGTGCCAGCTCTCCCCGGTCAGCGCATCGCGATACGTGGCCCCGTGGGCCTGAGCGGCATCTTCGATCACAAAGAGACCATGCTCCTGCGCCAGGTCCAGGAGCGGGCGCATATCGGCCATCTGCCCCAGCATATGCACGACGATCATGGCCGCCGTCCTCTCGCCGATGGCCGCGCGCGCTTTGCTGGGATCGAGGGTGTATGTCCGCGGATCAACGTCCACAAAGACCGGGACCAGGCCCAGCTTGCTGAACGTGTGCTCCACCGGATCGACGGCAAAGGCATCGCTGACCGCGTAGGCCGTCATCACAAAGGTATAGCCAGGAACCAGCACCTCGCTCCCAGGCGGCAGCCGCAGCAGCTCGCAGGCCGCGCGCAGCGCCGAGCTGCCGCAATCAACTCCCAGCACAGCAGCCACATCCAACGCCTCCGCGAAACGCCGCTCCAGTTCGGCCACCAGGGGACCATTGGTATGGCTCCCCGAATCGACGCTGGCCTCGATCACCGCCGCCACCTCCCTCTGGATCTGCGGCAGGCGACTTAATAAGCGGCGTCCATTGCCTTGAGCGGGGATGCTCCTCTTTGTTGACACGCTTAACTGCTCATGTGCAACCTGAATAGCCTTGAGCATATACGCTCCTTTCCTCTCATCGCGCTATGCCCGCAAGGGCATGGTGCCTATCTTCGGCGATCCTATTGTGTGGGCGAGGAAAGTGCGTTTATATCGATGCACAAATCCCCTCAACGACGCTCTACAACAGCCTCCATCACCGTAACAGAAGCGTAGCATATCGGCGCTGGATGTGAGGTGTTTATTTATGCAGTAAATAATAGGGCAAACTCAAATTATGTGGACGGAGTTTCTTGGTGACAGGCGCAATCGCGGTCAGAACGTCGCGTGTGGCCGGGACGCACCCCCAGCAAAAAGCATGCGCGACACGTAATCCAAATGAAGCCGAGGTGCGTATTAGATATGTGGATGGATATGTGGGAAGTGCTGAGTAACAAGCGGCCTGCTGCTATGCGCCCACCGTGGCTAACCACGAAGCTAGCCAGGCCGCCCCTCTCTATATAATATGCCAGGTGTAACGCTCAGATGTAGGGGCACCATCTAGGCGTAGGGGCACCATCTAGGCGTAGGGGCACCATCTAGGCGTAGGGGCGCCGTTTACAAGCCCGCGTGGCATCACATATCGCGGGTCTCCGTCCTTCCGGGGGAATTTGGGGAAAAGGATGTTCGGGGGAGACCCCGTGCCCCTCCTCAGGGGCTGCCGCCCCTAAGAACCCCGCTCCATTTTCCCCCTAAAGGACGGAGATCCCATATCGCATCTCTGCTTGCCACGTTGGCTTGTAAACGGCGCCCCTACGCCTCGCACACCTTCTACTCGAATAAATATATACCTCCGCAGAAACACTGCTCTTGCGAAGGCTCTATGTATGAAACCAGGCAACATACACTAGCCCATGCGCTGGCCACCATTGACGCTGATCGACTCGCCGGTCAGGAAACCGGAGAGATCAGAGGCCAGGAAGAGCACAACATTGGCTACGTCGGCGGGCTGGCCCTCGCGGGCGAGCGCGGTATTGCTCACCATGGTCCGGCGCGACTCAGGCGTAGAGAATGTGTCGTGGAAGGCGGTGGCGATGAGGCCGGGGGCCACACAGTTGACGGTGATGCCCTCGCCGGCTACCTCTTTGGCGAAGCCCCGGGTGAAGGTGAGGATAGCGGCTTTGGCGGCCGAGTAGTGCGTCGCGCCCAGGCCGCCGCCGTCGTGTGCGGCCTGCGAAGACATGTTGATGATGCGTCCCCAGCCTCGCCCACGCATCAATGGGAGAGCCGCCCGGCAGCATAGGAAGGTGCTCTTGACGTTGATATCCATCACATCATCCCACAACTCCTCGCTCATGTCGGCGATTTTCGCGCGCTGAACCAGCCCGCCAGCGTTATTCACCAGGATATCCAGCCGCCCGGTGCTGCTGGCGATGGCATCTATCAACTTCTGCCCCTCGTCCGCACGGGCAACATTGGCGGCGTGGATCTGCCCCTTGCCGCCGGCCTGTTCTATGCGTGAGAGGGTTTCGCGCGCACCGGCTTCGTTGCTGCGATAATTGACTACGACAAAGGCCCCACTGCGGCCAAGCTCAACGGCGATGGCGCTGCCGATGCCGGAACCGGCGCCCGTGACCAGCGCTGTTTTTCCCTGTAAATTTATCTCCATAGTATGCGCGCCGTTCCTGGTGTCTCCTGGTGCTTCCCAGGTTGCGCGGCAGAAACGGCGCTTCTCCTTTCATGCGTTGGGTGAGACATGGCGATCGAGACATGGCGACCGCAAGGGTCGCCACTACACTTTGACCCATTGTTTGAAGGGTAACAGACCATTGTGGCCCTTCTTTATGGATAGACGCGTTGCTCATCGGGAGCGGTTTTGATCCAGGCGTATGCTGGATCGTCGTTGGGGCACATCTGGCGTCTGGGACCATTGAGGAACCACAGATAGTAGACATCGTAGCCGGGGGGCGCGGAGACGGGATGGTAGCCATAAGGGATCACCGTCACATCGTCGTTGCGCACGATCATGGCCTCGTCAATCTCTCCATGCGGGCTGCCAGGTCTGCTATAGATACATTGCAGGCCGAAGCCTTCGAGGGGCCGCACTTTGTAGAGGTACAGCTCTTCCAGTATCACCTCGTCCTCGGCCAGCTCCTGGTCATGCTTATGGGGGGGAAAGCTCGACCAGTTGCTCGCCAGGGTGAAGGTTTCGCCGACGATCATATGCTCGGCCTGCATTTGCAGACCAAAGATATCCTGAACATAGCGCTTAAAGCCCGCACCGCCCACCTCGCGCGCCACGACATCTTCAGGCCGCACCACCTGCGCTGGCAGTGACTGATCGGCCTGGCAGCGACACAGAGCGATCTCAACGCCACCGGCCAGCGCCTCAACGGCAAACGCTGACTGGCGCGGCACATATACTCCTGTGGCCCGGCCATCGAAGACGCTGGCGCGCCCGCCGAGGTTCTCGAAGGCCTGGTCGTTCACCTGTATACTGCATGTTCCGGTCAGGATCACCAGCCCGATCTCGTTCCCTTCACTGTTCGTCTCGTAACGCCCGCCCTCTTCCAGTTTCAACATGGCAAAATCCAGCCACTTGACCGGATGCGTCTGCGGCGTGACCAGCCGAGTATAGCCGGGGGCCGCGTCATAATGATATTTCAGCTTCACAGATACCTCTTTTCCACGAGCCTCGAACGCTCATGTGACGGACTCCGCGTGTCCGTAGGTGTGATGGCTTGCCTCGCCCGTGCTGGCCACCCAAGCGATGGGTCTCCTACGCGGGCGAGGCAAGCCTATGGATCACGTATGGAAACACAGCAAATTTGTCCCTACCCCAGGGGGCGTGGTATAG
>JALYVR010000026.1:14788-15831 GCA_030853145.1 Chloroflexota bacterium
ATGCAGGGCCTTCCCAGGCGGGCGAGGCAAGCCATCGCCTCTACGGATACAGGTCTACAGGACGACCGGCACTATCGGCCCTTCAGGCGTACTACAAATTGGGTTGGCTTGACAAAGATCAGGGCGATAACCAGCAACGACATGGTTGTCAGCATATAGATCACGGCCAGCGCATCGATGGCCTGGTTTGGCCGGATGCCGGCGCCAAATGCGTCGCCGTAGAGTGCCACGACCAGCGTGCCCGACGAAGCGTCCGCCACCAGGTAGGTCAACTCAAACATAGCGATGGCGCGTACCATGGCCAGGATGCCCGCCGTCAAGATCCCTGGGACCACCAGGGGCAGGACCACGCGCACGAATGTTTGCAGGCGACTGGCGCCCAGCATCTGGCTCGCGCGCTCCAGCGACACATCGACCTGCTCAATGAACGGCGTCAGAATGAGGATCACAAAGGGCAGGATCGGCACCATATTGATGATCACCACATTGACCAGCGAGGAGCCGATGAGGTCGCCCAGGCCCACTTGCAACAACAGGGTCGCCAGCGGGATACCGTAGGCCAGCGACGGGATGAGCATCGGCAACAGGTAGAGCGCGGTCAGCGCCGACTTGAAGCGGAACTTCTTGCGCGCCAGCACATAGGCCGCCGGAAAACCTACGATGAGCGAGAACAGGGTGGCAACCAGGGCCACAAAGAACGTATTAAAGAGCAGTTGCCCTATGTCGTGGCCCTCGTCAGTCGTCAGATACGAGTACCACTCGGTTGAATAGCTAGTAGGGAACCAGGTGGCGAACCACTCGTGGCCGAACGAGTCAATGACCACGCTGCCGACCATGCCCACCAGGTTGACCACGAAGAAGCCGATTACCAGGTAGAAGATCAGCTTACTCCAGGAGAAGCCCCTGCGTCGTATGGGGCGAGTCCCGCCTGGCTTCAACTCGCGCAGGTCCTGGCTCAGCGCCAACTCAGCATCGGCGGCGGCTCCCTGCACTGGTCCGGTCTGTTGCATCATGTGCTAAGCCCCCTTTCCGCCGCTGATCGT
>JALYVR010000498.1 GCA_030853145.1 Chloroflexota bacterium
AGCGTGATCACAGCAGGAGAGACTATGGCGCCGTTTCTATAGATCAAAATAGCCCCCGCTTGCTCTCCTATGTAGATATCGCCATTGGGAGCAAAGGCCAGCACGGTGGGGTCCTTCAAGCCATTCGCCAACTGCGTTTTGGCAAAGCCAGGCGGCAGCTCGGGACCCGCGGCATGCGCCTGATGAGAGCGAATGGAGTTTACTACAAAGGGAACTGCGATTATGGCCAGAAGCAACAGTCCATTGAGTAGCAGCAAAAGCTTTGATTTGAAAATACGTTTCATTGCCATCTTCCTAAACAATATCCTTCCTAACAAGAGACGTTAAAGCGCGGCGGTCCATGGCGCCTTGCCAGGAAGATAAAACAAGATAGATAAACTAGAATTAATTAAAACATGCCTGACCGGATTTGGATATATGCAACGGGTTGAGAATCGGTTAAGAAATGGAGAAGAAATGCCGGTTGAAGTTATATGTTTGAATATGGGAAAGAACGAGTTCAATAGGGAGAGATACTCTGCTCGCTTGCCTGGATTTTATTGATACCCTGGAAACATCTATAAGAAACCATACTTCAACGAATCCCATGAAATCACAACTCTATCACAACCAGATCATCACCGATTCAGTCTTCTCATTTCATTCTTTTTCATCTATATTGGAGAAAATCTCTTTTGTTCTGTTCTTTCTGAATAGACAACCTTATAGTTATTATGCTCAGAGATGCTTTCGTTGGTGGAATGGAGAAATGTTATGCTCCGCTATCTCATGCGTTCCCTCTTTGTCGTCATCATATGTCTTTTGCTTTTCCTGGCTGTGAGCAGCACGAGGAGTTTGCTCCCTATTCATGCGGCGAAAGGCCTCAGCAGCTCCCTGGCGGTGTCCGTTGGCTATGCCGAAGACAAGCATCAAAGTAGCCTGAACCCGGGGGCGTTCCCTGTTCCCTGGTCGGGATCGCCCAACACCATTTTTTTAGGCAATCCCGTTTATGGTTCAAGCCCCTGTGGCACGCTGCCCCACTGTTACGATGGGGGCGCCATCCGGCTTGACAATAGCGGAACGAGCGATATCACCATCAACAATGTCTCGGTCGATGACCATTCCTCGCTTCCTGGCGGCAAGGTATTCAATCTCTGGGGCTCGTTCACGGTGCCGGCCGGCAAGAGCGTGATCCTGGCCCAGAACCCACCTGGCAATGATCCGAAATCCAACAATTTTGATACCAGCGGCGCCCCTAAGGGCAACTGCACCCCGCTCTCAGTCGCGCCAACGGTCACGATCACGACCGGTGGCGTTTCTACCACCCTGGTAGATAGTACCCACGTCCTCGACACCAACGGCATCGATACAGAATCATGCCAGGTACAACAGAACGAAGCTATCCAGTGGCGGCACATCGGCAGTGCAGGTGTAAAGACGGCCACCCTGACACTTAGCCCCGCCACGACAACGCTGCCCGTTGGTCAACAAGTCACCGAAACGGCCACCCTGGTGGATGGCGGTAGCGTCGGTCTGCCCAACGCGAACGTGACCTTCAGCATACCGGCTGGGCCCGATGCCGGACAGACGGGTACTGCTGTCACCGATCAGACGGGAAAGGCCTCCTTCACGTATACCAATACCGCCGCCGGCACCGACACCGTGGTTGCCTCTGTTCCCACGGCGTACACGGTTGGCCCATTCCAGTCCAATCAGACGAGCGTGCTCTGGACAAACGGCGGCCCACCCAGTTGGAGCGCTGCGGACATCGGCCACCCAGCTCTGGCTGGTAGCGATACGCTGAATAACGGTGTCTGGACAATCGCAGGATCTGGGACGGATATCGGGGGCACCGCGGATCAATTTCACTTTGTCTGGCAGCCGTTGGCCGCCGACGGCGGCATCCGAGCGCGCGTATTGACCCAGACCAACACGAACAGCCGGGCGAGAGCGGGGGTGATGGTGCGCCAGAGCAGCGATGCGAGCGCCCCCTTCTACATGGTAGGGGTGACGCCGCAGCGAGGCATCTTCGTCCTCAAACGCGCGACACAAGGGGGAGGAGTCAGTACAGTTACCAGCCTGGCCGGGATGGTACCAGTCTACCTCCAGGTGCAGCGCAGCGGTAACACCTACACTGCCTATACTTCGAGCGATGGCAGCACCTGGACACTCATACCAGGATCGAGCGTGACCCTCAACCTCACAGGGACTGTGCTGGCCGGCATGGCGGTGACATCTCATACCGCATCCAAGGTAAGCACGGCCACCTTTGACACGGTCAGTACTCCCTAGTCTTTATAGCCGCCAGGCAGAGTTGCGCGAACCGGGTAGTGGCATGTTGCCGCTGCCCGGTTCGCTATTGGGGCGCGTTCTGGATCACGGTCCGCCAGGTAAGAGGAGTGTTGGGGCTTACCTCGTAACTGGAAGCATTGATCTCAGGCCCTAAGTTCCAGAAGATCATCTCCGCGACATGATATTGCTTTCCCAGGGTGTACATGTTTTGGAATTCAGAAGAGCGCGTTGTATCGCTAGCACCTTGTTGAAAGCCAAACTCTTCCACAGTAAATGGCTTCAGGTTGCTCGTCGCCCATTGACCGATCATAGGCATCGTGATCGCGCGATCGTTGTCGGAGTAAACATGGATGGCGGCCATATTGATATGCGGAAGCGAGAAAATAGTTTGCCAGTCGATGCCGCAGTGTGACTCATTCAGATACGATAGTCCGCCTGATGAGATAAGATGGTTGGGATCGTCTGCATACAATGTGTTAGAGAGCACCCGGTAATAATCGGTTAATGCCTGCGTACTGGTTGGCCGCAGAGGATCGTTGGCTGTGGGACACTTTACCTCGCCAGCGATGGCGTAATTAAGCAGCGTTGAGTTGTGAGCATAGCGCGCAGCCACCCAGGCAAAGGCGGCCGTATACAAAGAAGGATTATAGGGATAGATGCCTTGTTTGAGCGTTTTGTCACGAAAAGAAGACAGGTCTAAAATGACATACATATTGTGGCGCGCCGCTTGCTGAAATACGTAGTCTATATTTGACCAGACAGTGGCATTATACCAATCTCCGTAGCTAACGCCATCGAAATAGTTGGTGAGGCGGAGCGTATTCAAATGTGCTTGCTGCGCCATACCAATTATTTGATCGATATACCCTGTAAAGGCAGTATATGCCCAGCCGCCACCGGCATGGAGCGCTTGATTGTAGACCCAATGGGGGTACATCGTAGAGCCATAGGGGTAGATCTGCGTTGTGCCATGCATGAAACGCGGTCCCGAAAGGGAAACATATGCCGTTGTCGGGGCAGATGAGGAGGAACCCGTTGGCGTTGCCGCCTGGTGTGCCCCGACAACGATCTGTGTAGCCGTGTTTGGTGAGGGCGAGAGCGACGTTGATCTGGAAGTGGTGCCGCACCCTGACACCGCGCCCATAACGCATACTGCGATGATGAATGCTGCGATGGCCTGCCAGCTCACCTTCGCCTGTGCCTTCTGGTACCCGATGCTATGCCTGCGCCAATTTGTCTTCCTCATAAAACACCTTTCAATACTGTAAAACACCCCTCACTCCTGTCGAAAAAGTCCAGCAACCTTTCGTCGTGGTGAGACATGGCCCCCACAAGGGGGGCCACTACACGTTGAGCCATGCTTGAAGCTTGACAAAGTACTTACGGCATAGTTGTGCTGATGTTCACCGTGTCAAAGGTGACGCTACCCAGAACCTTCGCGTTGTGGGAGGTGACGGCTATGCCAGCCAGGACAGGCCCGCTCGTAGTGAGCGTGGCGCTTGAGCCAGCGAGCGGGGTCCAGGTGCTGCCATCGCTGGAGGTATAGGCCGTGTAGATATTCCCTGAGCGCGCCACCAGCAGGTAGGTCGGTACCGTCCCGCTGAAACTGGCGCTCTGGTGTGTGCCGCCGCCCTGAGCTGTGCGATATTGCACGATGATGCCATTGGTTGGTGTCACGAAGACCGCGTAGTATGCTGAGCCGGGATCAGCGCTCTGCCGTAGCATGACGCCGGCTTTGGCCCAGCCGCTGGTTTTCTGCTGCGAAACGACATGGGCGCTCACGCTCCCATCCGCGGCCAGCGACTGTGACACAAAGTGGAACTGGTCGGCCGCGCCGAAGATGTCAGTGCCGCCTGCCTGGATGGTCCAGGTGCCTCCGTTGAGGAGCTGGTTCCCTGCCAGTGCAGGAGACCCGACATCACTACAGTTCCAGTTCCCTGGGCAGCTTGAAGGAAGGGTGGCGCTGATGCTCACTGTGTCGAAGGTGGCGCTCCCCAGGGCTTTGGGGTTATGAGAGGTGAAAGCCATGCCAGCCAGGACAGACCCACTCATGTTGAGCGTGACGCTTGAGCCGGCAACCAGCGTCCAGGTGCTGCCATCGCTGGAGGTGTAGGCGGTGAAGGTAGTGCCGACGCGTGTCACCATCAGATAGATCGGCGCCGATCCGCTGAAACTGGCGCTCTGGTGTGTGCCGCCGCCCTGAGCTGTGCGGTACTGCAC
>JALYVR010000499.1 GCA_030853145.1 Chloroflexota bacterium
GTCCTATGCCGTCCTTGATCCCGCTCAGACGGGCGAGCGTATCAGCGCCATCAGTTCTGCCTACCGGGATTGGTATCCGGCCGAGGTCTTCGCCCGCGAAGAACCAACCCCGGCGCTTGATATCTTCATGGCCGCCAGGTGCATGATTGACCTGCTTGGTGGCGATCCAGAGAAACAAGCCCTGCCGGAAAGCGTTCCCTGGCAGCTCCAGAGCTTTTTCAAAGCATGCACGCTCTCGTCCTCTCAGGGCTGGCCACAGGACACGCATCTGTTGCTTGAAGAGTTCGATACCCATATCGAGCGACTCTGGGGACCAAGAAAATTTCGCGCGTTTCGCATGCCCCACTCCTGAATATCGTCTTTCATAAGCAGCATGTTCTAGCAGCAAAGGAGAGAAACACACTATGGGTGGCACACACTGGTCAACCGACGCATATAAGGAGGCCGCGCGCCTGCGCAAAGCGGCAGGCAAGAGCGACTTCGCATATCACGACGCCTCCAAGGCATCCGGAAAAATGCAAATTCATCCCACGCTCGACCCGCAGGGCGTCACATTCCGCGAGAGTCGCGATAGCCAGGCCCATCCGCGCTCACACCCGATCAGCGTGCTTTTTGATGAAACTGGTTCGATGGGCGGCATCCCGCGCGTCTTTCAAAAGAAACTGGCGGAACTGATGGGAGTTTTGTTGGTGAAAGGCTACATCCAGGACCCGCAGATTCTCTTCGGCGCCTTTGGAGATGCCACCTGTGATCGTATGCCGCTCCAGGTCGGGCAATTCGAGAGCGGTGTAGAGATGGATGAGCACCTGCGCAATATTGTCCTCGAAGGCGGAGGCGGCGGCACGAACCACGAATCCTACGAGCTGGCGCTCTACTTCCTGGCGCGTCATACCGCGATCGACTGCTGGGAGAAACGCGGTCGCAAGGGCTACGCCTTCTTGATCGGCGACGAGAAGGCCTATCCCGCCGTGAGCCAGCGGCAGGTAGCACAGCTCATCGGTGATGGATTACAGGCGAACATTCCCCTGCGTCAGATGATCGCTGAAGTCCAGCGCCGTTACCATTTGTTTTTCATCTTCCCACGTAATGCCAGCCACGGTCACGACGAGGAGATCCAGAACTTCTGGAGCGACCTGCTCGGTCAGAACGTCATTTTCCTGGACGATGAGAACGCCGTCAGCGAAACCATTGCCCTGGCCATTGGTTTGACCGAGGATGCTATCACCCTGGCCGAGGGAGGGCACGACCTGGGTGAAATGGGAGCCAGCCCTCCAGCAATTGAGGCTGCCTCAAAGGCACTCAGGGACTATGCCAGCGGAAAGGCAGCCGTAACGACCGCCGAGGACCATCTGCCCGACCTGCTCAGAAACGAGGCGGGTGGCACGCTCACGACCGAACGTCTATCGTAATGTCCCGTCAAGCTTCATCTGGCGGGTGGGACATGGCGCCCGCATTGTCGGCGGGCAAGGGGAGCCGAAGGGGCACTACACATAGGGCCGTCGAATGACGTTTGAACAGAGCAGTAGGGGCGCCGCTGGTCTGCGCTCCCTTGTGGAGGAGCATATGAGCCAGAAAAAGCAGGCTATCCTTCTTGCCGACCTCGGTTTTGGTGATGCCGGGAAGGGGACCATCACCGATTTTCTGACCAGGCAACTCGCGGCCCACACCGTCGTGCGTTATAACGGCGGTCCACAGGCCGCGCATAGCGTTGTCACGCCCGATGGAAAGCAGCACACGTTTTCTCAATTCGGCAGCGGAACGCTCTTCCCTGGCACACGGACCTTTCTTTCGCGCTTTCTGCTGATCAACCCTTTGAACATGTTCAAAGAAGAGCGGCACCTCCAGACACTCGGCATTACCAATGCCTGGCAGCGGCTGGCTATCGATCGGCGCGCGCTGGTCATCACGCCGTTTCAGCGAGCCGCAAACCGCCTGCGCGAGGTCGCGCGCTCGGCCCAGCGCCACGGGAGTTGCGGCGAAGGCATCGGCGAGTGTATGTCCGATTTACTTACCGATGCGAATGTCGTGCTCCGCGCCGGCGATCTACAGGAGAGGGCCACCATCGTCAGAAAGCTGCGCGCGCTGCGCGATCTCAAGCGCAGCGAACTCACTGAGATCTGGCAGCAGCTCCCAGATACGGAAGCCGTCAGAGAGGAACAGCGCATTTTTAGCGGCGAGGAGTGCCTTGAAGATTGCACCGCTGTCTTCCAGGCCTTCTCGCACCTGGTCGAGATTGTAGACGAGGCGTATACGCGCTCCCTGCTGGCCAGGCCCGGCACGCTGCTCTTTGAAGGGGCGCAAGGCGTGTTGCTCGACGAGAACTATGGCTTCGCTCCCTACACGACCTGGAGCACAACAACGTTTGCCAATGCAGAAACGCTGGTGCGGGAGCACGATTACACGGGTGAGGTCATCACACTCGGCATCCTACGTGCCTATGCAACCAGGCATGGAGCCGGGCCGTTTCCCACAGAGGACTACGCGTTGACCCGCCTCATTCCTGATCGACACAATAGCTGGAATCCCTGGCAGCAGGCCTTCCGCGTCGGCCACTTCGACCTGCTGGCGACGCGCTACGCGCTCGAAGTTGCTGGCCGGCCCGATTATCTGGCCATCACCAATAGAGATAGGCTGAAGACGCTGCCGGAATGGAAGATGTGTACCTCCTACCGCTACCAGGGTGCGCAAGAGGGTGTGTCTGATTACTTCGAGCAAGAAGGCGAACGCATTCAAGGCATACAGGTGCGCCGGCCCACAAACCTGAGCTACCAGGAAAAACTCACGCAACGGCTTTTCGCGTGCCAACCAGAGTACCAGTCATTCCCCCTGCAAGGTGAGGGCACGCCTCCAGGAGAAGAGCGAGGGAGCGCTTTCATAGAGGAGAAACTCTCTGTCCCGATCGCGATTTCTTCGTATGGCCCGGCCTCTCCAGACAAACACTGCTCCCCAGATTTTCAACAGCGTGTTCTCTTTTGAAACAGGAGGCAGATTATCTATTCCCGTGAGGTGGCTGGTAGGCGAGACGGCGGGCCACCTGCTGGTAGCCCACCGCACGCTTTAACACAGATCGCTCACGGGCGAGTGTAGATGCCGAACTCCCAGAGTGCGTAGCCATAGGTAGTGCCACGCTGTGTCCCGTACAGGCGCACATATCTCCCTGAGCCACTGACATCGAAATCCTCGAAGCCACCGCTCCCAGTGGTGGTCGAGTAGATCGTCGTCCAGGTAGTGCCGTCGTTGGAAACCTGGATCTGGTATGCCTTGCCGTACGCCGATTCCCAGGCCAGTTGGATGTGGCTGATCGTCGTCACCTTGCCGAGATCAACCTGAATCCACTGGGGGTCGCTCCAGTCACTGGCCCAGCGCGTTGAGAAGTTGCCGTCGGTGGCGTTTGACGCAGGGAAAGGCGCGCCGGTGCCCGTGGCCTGATAAGAGGAGGCCGTGGTTGGCTTGCCGATGGCCACGTTGGTGCCATTCACCGGCGGTGGCACGACTTTGAAAGAGATCGTCTCAATGCCAACGTTGCCCTGCCCATCGTACGCGTAGAGGTACACCTTCCAGGTACCCATCGTCCCCGGCGCCGTGACTAAGAACGAGGTAGCCCCCGTTTGGGTGAACGTCGCGTTTAACAGGCCCGTGGCTCCATTCACGTATTTGCTGGTGAACATTACGTGATAGCGCAGCAGGTTATTGCCTGGATTGCTCACGTTGGCGCTCAGCGTAAACTGTGCGCCCGCCGGTACGCTGTTCTGGCTCACCGCCAGGTTCGTAATCACGGGTGGGGTGTTGGTCGAGCTTTGCCCGCCGTAGATCTGCTGGATCGCGTAGTAGGAAAGGCGCTTCCATTCGCCCGTGAGCACGTTGAACCACACGCCACCGAAGTCGTTCTCGATGCCGTAGCTGAACAACGTGGCGCCCAGGCCCACACCGGTATGCCCGATGATACAGTTCCAGTCGGTTTTATAGCCCGCGGCTTTCTGAACATCGGTCGGCTCGGTAGGAACACCGTTCGCGTCGTTAGGTACCTCCCACTCACCAGCCGGTCCGGCCTCGGTCACGATGTACGGTTTCGTGTAGTTGCCGTTGATCCAGTCCTGCTTGATATTACAGGCTGCATGATAGGCGTTGACCGCGTACAGATCCAGGTCCGGCGTGTAGGCCTTGTAGTAGGGCCAGGCACCTGTCCAGGCATCGGTCGAAGTCACAGGATGGTACGGATCAATCGCGTGGATCGCCTGCACAACCTGTTCAACGTATTGCGCATAGGCCACACGCTCCTGTTCAAGCTGGGTCCCTGAGTAGGTGTTCTGCATGGTGAGGATCACCTCATTGCCGACATCCCACATTAGAACCCCTGGGTGATTCTTATAGGTCGTAACCCAGTTCTTAATGCTGGTGAGTGTGGTCGTCTTGTAATTGGTATCGTTGAGGTAATCCGCGCCCTGGTTGAGCCAGAAACCGTTGATGACCTTGATGTTGTAGGA
>JALYVR010000500.1 GCA_030853145.1 Chloroflexota bacterium
AACCAGGTCCCAATGGCAGCACCTTGATCGACGACACCTACAACGCCAGTCCGGAGTCGATCATCGCCATTGCGAACGCCATGCAGGCTGCACCACTGGCACACGAGGGCAAGCGCTGGGCAGTGCTGGGCGATATCTTCGAGCTAGGGTTCTTCGCGCGGGCTGAACACACCAGGGCCGGACAGGCCCTTCTTGGTCTCGTCGATTACCTCGTCGCCATCGGTGACCAGGCTCGTTACTATGTCGATGGCGCCATCAGGGCCGGTCTGCCGGCGGAGAATGTCTACTACTTCGACGCCGATGTGGAGGATAGCGAGGAGCTAGAGGCCGCCAAACGCGACGCCGCTGCTGTGCTCAAACAGCAGGTAGGCGAGAACGACCTGGTGTTGCTTAAAGGCTCGCGCGGCATGTATATGGAGACAATGCTCGCAATGCTGTAGGGCGTTATCAGGAAGGCAAAATAGATGGCAGAAGACAAGAAGAAGGTCCGGGTCGGCCTCGTCTTTGGCGGTCGCTCAGGTGAGCACGAGGTATCGCTGGCCTCGGCCACTTCGGTCATGGCGAACCTGGATAAAGACAAATACGAGGTTGTGCCGATAGGCATCACCAGGGAGGGTTCGTGGCTCCTGGGGGCTGAGCCACGCCAGTTGTTGAGCGCTGGCCAGGGAACCGGTCTGGAAGCCACAACGGCGGTGACGCTCACCGGTGACCCCAGCCTGCGCCGCCTGATTCCTGTACAGGGCAGCGAGCAACTCGGCGCCCAGGGAGCGCTGGACGTGATTCTTCCCGTACTTCACGGGACCTATGGCGAGGATGGCAGCTTGCAGGGGCTGCTCGATATGGCGAACGTGCCCTATGTCGGTTGCGGCGTGCTGGGCGCGTCGCTGGGCATGGACAAAGAGAAGATGAAGATGGTCTTTCAAGCGGTCGGCCTGACGGTGGGCGATTACCTGGTCTACCGACGCAACCAGTGGGAGCGCGCGCCCGAAACCATCCTGGATGCCGTCGAGCAGCGCCTGGGCTACCCCAACTTCGTCAAGCCCGTCAACCTGGGGTCGAGCGTCGGCGTGAATAAAGCACACAACCGCGTGGAGTTGGAGCACGCCATCAACGTGGCGGCCGAGTATGACCACAAGATCATCATCGAGCGCGGCATCGATTGTCGCGAGGTCGAGTGCGCCGTCCTGGGCAACGACGAACCTATCGCCTCGGTCGCCGGCGAGGTCATTGCCAGCGGCGAGTTCTACGATTATCGCGCCAAGTATATCGACAACAAATCCCAGGTCATCATCCCCGCCGACCTCCCCCAGGCCACAGCGGAAGAGGTGCGCCGTCAGGCCGTGCAGGCCTTTCTGGCCCTCGACCTCAGCGGCCTGGCACGCGTCGATTTCTTCATCGAACGCGGCACACACACGGTCTACATCAACGAGGTCAACACCATGCCGGGCTTCACCGAGATCAGCATGTATCCCAAGCTGTGGGCGGCCAGCGGCCTGCCATATGCGCAACTCCTGGACCGTCTGATCGAACTTGCCCAGGAGCGCCACGCCGACCGCCAGCGCAACCGCACCACCATGGATCTGTAGAGGGAAGTTATGTCACGCACCAATATTCGTGCTGTCACAGTTGAAGCCTTGAATATCCCCCTGCGGGAGCCATTCAGCATCGCCACAGGCAGCGTCTCCGAGGCGCGCAACGTGCTCATCACGATTACTCTGGAGGATGGCAGCGTGGGCTACGGCGAGGCAGCGCCCTTCCCACCCAGCACCGGAGAGTCGCAGGAGACGGCGCTCGCCACAGCCCACGGCTGCATCGAACTACTCGTAGGGCAAGACGCGGCGCGGTGGCGCGTGCTCTCGAAGCTCATGCGCAGTTTCTACTATAGCCAGGGGTCGGCCTGCGCGGCTATGGAAATGGCGCTACTCGACGCGCTCACGCGCTCCTATGGCATACCACTCTACGTCTTCTTTGGCGGCGCCGGCAGCTCAGTCGAGACCGACATGAGCATCCCCCTGGTAACCCCTGAACACGGCTACGAACTGGCAAAGGACATTGTGGCGCGCGGCATTCGCAGCATCAAAATCAAAGTCGGCACACACATCATCGACGACGTGGCACGCGTCGAGGCCATTCGCGAGGCCGCGCCGGGACTCGGCCTGACACTCGACGCCAACCAGGGATACAGTGCGAACGAGGCACTGCTCTGCCTGGAGGCGCTGGACGACCGCGATATCCGCCCCCTGCTGATGGAACAGCCTGTGCATAAGGAGGACTACGAGGGGCTGCGCTACGTCACCCAACACACGACCGTCCCTGTGGCCGCCGACGAAAGCGCCTACAGCGCCGCCAACGTCGCGCACCTGGTCGCCATGCAGGCGGTCAACGTCGTTAACATCAAGCTCATGAAAAGCGGCATCATTGAGGCTCTGGACATCGCCGCCGTCTGCCGCGCCAACCATATCCAGTTAATGGTGGGCGCGATGATGGAATCGCGCCTGGCCATAAGCGCCGCCGCGCACTTCGTCGCGGGACTCGGCGGCTTCCGCTTCATCGACCTGGATACTCCTATGCTGCTAGCTGAAGATCCCTTTACAGGTGGCTACGTGCAGCGCGGAGGCGTGTATGATCTATCCGGCGTAAAAAGCGGGTTGGGGATTGAGCGGAAAGGATCTTAAAGGGCCAGGCCGCGCATGTTGAGGCTCCATGCGCGGCCTGGTCCTGACGTATTTCAGCGCTTCCGGTCTGTCACTCGTGAAGGGCGCTTAATAGACATTCAAATGACAGCCACTTCTCCTGTTACTCCACTCCTCCTGGATCTCATAAGGATGGCCGTTCATGACGGTATCCCCGTTGGGAGAGGTGCTGGAGAAGACGAAATCGCACTTGTCACCGATTTCCTGACCACTCGCATCGTACCAGGCACTTATCAATGGATCAGTCACTATTTCTGCAAACTCATGGGAGGTGACATTGATGGTGCTATCGGCATCGATGTTGTGGTTCGGTGTGCTGGGAACGCCACAACCGTTGAGGCTGGTCCCGGTATAAGGGAGATACGCGTAGAGGGTGTTGCTGCCGCCGAAGTAGCTATGATAACCGCAGTAGGTCGTGAAGGTACACTGCGACTGCGAGGTATCAAAGCACTCTTTCTCGTTCTTGGCTGTGAAGACAAGGAACAAGTTGTTAATTGAGGACCCCCAACCATTGACGCTCTGGGCGTGCGAGACTTCGTTCTGGATGTCAGAGTCGAACATCGGATTGCCCGGATAGCCGCGTGTATCGACGTAGGAACCTGCCAGTCGCCCCGTCACCGGCCCATTGTTGCTCGAATCTTTATACTGGCTGAGAATCCGATACCACGTCGTTCCATGCACATCACCAATGAAGCGCTGAATCAGACTGTTGTAGTTGGCGCTGACATAGGAACCGCTCGGCTCCCAGAAGATAGCGTACACATTGGCTGTTCCCGTCACCACGGGACCACCATTGTAGTTAAGGTTTGATGATGAAGCGTATATCTGTGTTCCCCTGTTGTGCATGATATGCACCTTGCTGTTCGTGGCGGCACTCGCGCTCAACGGGACGGCCAGCATAGCGACCAGCATCAAAACGCTAAACAAGGGGGTCAGCCAGAGCATGTGTATGTGTCGTTTCAAGAATGGCACCTGCTTTCACTCGGAGAAAAAGCGTACAAGAAACATGCACGAAGGTACAACGCTCACCTGATGTGCGAGCCTCACGACCCTTTTCGGATAATTTCCACCAAAGGCCTTGACACACTAGTTATGCAAACTATACCCTTTTGCGCTTCATTTAGGCTTCCATTCTTTCTACAGTAACATAAGTTATGAGATCGCTTGAATGGCCCATTCAGCAAAATAGTTCTTATAATTCTGGCGTCGAGGAAAAGAATTTCTTCTCTAAGAGTGTGGTGTCTTATGAAATACCCATAGGGCCGCCGCAGTCTGTGAAACAAGAACAATCTTCTTCGCCGCGGAAACGATGACCTACGAAACCATTCCAGAACGGGGGCTGGCTGCTGTGTTTTAATAGTTGAAGCTACTCTATATGGTGGTACCGTTTGTCTGGTTCTCCGTCATCTTCCGTGCTAAGCTGTACTATGGAGAATTTTGATTGTGCTCGCCCTGCTTTCAGAGCCATTTTCCTCGTAAGCTGTTTGTTAAGCAGAGCTTTGTAGCTGGAATTGAACGAGACAAAGCAGCGGTCAAGGCGGGCCTGATGTTGCCTCAAAGCAACGGTTTGGTGGAGGGAAAAGTACACACACTCAAACTCATCAAGCGCATGGGCTATGGCCGAGCAGCGTTCCCTTTGCTCCGCCAGCGTGTACTCCACGCCTTGTAGAGTGACATCATTTGATACGTGAAAATTACCTATTACAGGAGGCGCGCATCACCAAATCTGTGCCAGACCCCACGGGATGCGCAACGAGATGCACATCTGACTGAGGTGGCTTCACAGGTG
>JALYVR010000501.1 GCA_030853145.1 Chloroflexota bacterium
CGGATGAACGGCGTAAAATGGACATGGTCCGGCAGCATCGATGCTGCCGGGCTTGCTGCTCTCCGGGGAAAAGCGCATGAGTATTCACTCGGGTGACTAAGAAAACCCCGTGTCTCCGCCAATGGATCAACCATTGGAGGATGCGATTCCTTCGTTCTCCTCATGCTCACGCTCAAGGCGAGCGTGACTACCATAAGTATGATTCCACCTCCAACCAGGACTCCGCCCGGAGGAAAAAGTCCCATGAAGGTTCCCAGAAGCCATCCACCAAGCGCAGGCATGCCAGCCGCAAGCCATGTATAGAGGCTCATCACACGACCACGAACCTCATTGGGAGCCGTCTGCTGTATCTCGCATTGAGCAGTGTCATCGTTCCCGTTGCCAGCCCTCCTATGGCAACAAGTGCAATCCCTACCGCAAGCAGACTTTCTACCATCCCAACACAGACCGTCGCTATGCCAAGCAAAGCCCCTCCCAGCCACACCGGGATGGTTCGCTTTTGTGCCCCAAGCAGCCAGGTCACGAAGACGGCAGCCAGGGCTGCTCCAATTCCCGGAAGGGCGGCCAGCGTTCCATACGTTTGTGCTCCATTCCCCCAGGTTCTGCTCACTACCATTGGCAACACCGTCGGATAGGATCGTCCCAGCAAGCTGACCACAGCCACCAGCACAAGCAGGGTACGTACTGACGCCGTGTTCCATAGGTAGGTGCCTACATTGAGCTTTTGCTTATCGCTTGCCTGGACAGGACGTGGAGGGACTGCTCGACCTCCAAGGAGCCAGGCGATAACACCGAGATAGGAGAGGGCATTGAACAGAAAGCACCAACTGACCCCAACACGTGGAAGCAGGAAACCGGCAAGAGCGGGACCCACAATAGCCCCTGCGTTGTAGGTCAGCGCATTGAGTCCTACGATTCGCCCTTGCTGTTTCGTCTCCACAACACTGGGCAGGTACACTTGACGGATGGGGTTGTCAAGCGCACTCACTGAGGCAAGGACGCCTGCAAAGGTGAGCGTGAGAGGGACTGAGAGGAAACCGGCAAGAGCAAGACTACCCATGAGAGCTGAAAGAAGTGTTAAGGCGCTCTGAGTGAAGAGCAAAAGTCTTCGCCGTGAAAAGCGATCTGCAAGCATTCCACCAAAGAAGGGAACACCAAGCAGAGGCGTTGCCTGAACCAGTCCAAGGAGCCCAACAGTCACTGGACGGTGAGACAGTTCCCATACAAACCACGCTTGTGTCGCAATCTGCAATGCGGTCCCAGTGTTCGAGACGAACAGCGCACCAAGCATGCCATACAGCCAGAACCGGGATGTATGCTCCTGTGTGGAACGAACTGAGCGTGATGAAAGAGACGCGACTTCCGGTTTCTTCACGTTGCTCCTCAGTCCAGCTCAAGCCGCGTAAATGCCTCGGCAAGCGCGAGGTTGGCACCCTTCCCGATGGACGCTGAACGCTCTTGCCAGCCTGCTGCAAGCGCGGCACCATCAGGAGTTTGACTCTTGTGAGCGAGTCGTGCAGCCAGCTTGCGCTCAAATCCGGCAGTAATGTCCACGTAGGTATTGGCGTTGCTGCTGGCAAAAAGCCAGACTTCGCCGACCTTGTGTGGCTTCAGTCCTGCCTGCACCTGCTCGGCAAACGCCAGATGATCACGGGCCAACGGATAGACGGCATCAAGAGCTACGCGACCGACGATCCGGTGATCTCGATGGCAGAGATAGGCAGGAGAGGGATGTTCTGGATCGTGGGTGAACAAGAGAGACGGCTGCCAGCGACGAATCCATTCCACCACGTTCGCTCGGAGCGCATGGGTATTCTCCACATCCCCATCGGGATAGCGCAGAAATACAACCTCTGCAATACCAAGGATGGTTGCCGCCTTTCGTGCCTCGTCTTCTCGCTGCGCTGCGACCTCGTGTGCCTGCCTTTGCGGATCAGAAGACCCATGCTCTCCTGATGTCACCAGGAGCAGGCGAACCATGGCTCCCTGATCAATGGCCTGTGCCAGTGTTCCCGCGCACCAACTCTCGATATCATCAGGATGGGCGGCAATGGCCATGATTGGCACGGCATGTGGTGATGAAATGACTCTCATTGTCTCCCTTTATGAGCAATTACTTTGATAGGAAAAGAAGAAGCGACAATTGTTAAGGGGGACAGGTCATGCTCCTGGCTTCTTTATGGGTGAGGCACAATGTCCTATAGCCCTCTCTGGAATGCCGCGCGCGCCCCCACAGTTGCCGGGGCATCGGCCAGAACAACCTCTTTTTCTCGTACGTGTATAGGTATGGCAAGGCGTGGCTTTGTGCCAGGGCGTTTGCGGGGCCGAGCCGCCATCAAAATGAACATCGGGTAGGCCACGCAGTAGAAGTACGACGGCAGGCTGCGCCAGGCCAGGAACAGTGGCACGACGGCCAGGAGCAGAGCCGCCTCCGGGCGCTCGCGGCAGATGCGCCAGTACCAGGCCAGCGAGGCCAGCATGGCACCGCCTTCAAGTGCCTGGTAGACCCAGCCGGGGAAGAAGGGCAGCAGGTGCGTGACGCTCAAGTTGATGATGCCATCGCCCAGTGGGAACATAGGATCGGCGATGGGCGCCAGTACTCCGGCGAGCCAGGCCTGCGGATTCCAGAGAATGAAGGGCAGGTTGATGGCGAGTCCGATGGCTCCCACGATGGCCATACGCCGTATGGCCTCCGGCAGGCTGTAGTGCCGCCATGCCATGATGAAGTAGAAGGGCACCAGGAACCATGCCGTCTGCTTCGTGGCGACGGCCAGTCCCAAGAAGAGCGTCGAGGCCCAGCGGCGGTCGCGTACCAGCCAGGCGCTGAAGACGAGCAGGGTCGCGAAGATATCCAGGTTGCCGCCAACGGTCGAGGCCCACATTGGCACGTTGGCCATGCCCAGCAGTAGGACCCACGGGCGCATCTCCGGACGCACAACGCGCCAGGCCAGCATGATCAGCAGCAGGTAGCTGAGCAGGTAGAAGGGCAATACGTTGTAGTTATGAAGTAGTACAAAGGGCACCAGTGTCAGGAACGAGAGCGCGGGATAGCTTACCCTGGACTCGAATTCGGGCGCTTTTCCGGTCTTGAGGGCGGTGTCGAGCGCGGCCTGAAACTCGTTCTGGGTTGGGTAATCGAGGCGGTTGGCGAATTGTCCGGCGCGCAGCGGCGTGGTCCAGGTTGGCTGAATGGAGAAGCGGCGGACAATATCCAGGATGCTCGAATCGGCGTAGGGATTGCGACCATGCAGGAGCAGGTCGGCCGCGTTGGTATCGAGCGAGGTGCCATCGTTCGAGAACTGTGGCGGTAAGACGGCCATCACAACGGCGCGACCCAGCTCGATGCCGCCGGCAATGGTGAGCACCAGCGTGAGCGTGAGCAGGATGCGTTGCCAGCGGCGCGGGTGCTCCGCGAGGCGCCTGGCCTGCTGTTTGATCCGCGCGGGCCGAAAGGCCATCCACAGAGCCACGAAGCTCCCCAGCAGCAAGGCCAGGGGGATCAGGGACCCGAAAGGCATGAGATAGGGAATGTACCAACTGTGATCGATCTCGTCAAGGGCCTGCAAAATACAGGCCAGCCCAATCCAGACGCCGCGCCGTTGCAGGTCGATAAGTGGGAGATTGTCGGGTGAGAGGTCCCGCGTGAAAAAGCGGTGCATCCAGCGGGGACTGCTGCTTGCGGTCTGGTTTTCTTCTGGCTGTGTGGTTGGTGCCAGTACAGATCTCAGTGCCATATCTCGCGCATACCTCCTGCTACGGCTGTCATGTTCGCCCGATGTGCGGCCGTATACACATACGTCCTTATATCATGGGCGTCTGGTTGTTCCAGGAATGGCGCTTCCACCCTTCGCGCCAGAATACCGGGAGAGGTCATATATTGGGGGAAACGTGCCAGGTGCTTTTCCCGGTCCGCGTTTTACAACGAGGGGGAAGCAGGTTGCGTCACAAAATGGGCAGAGGATGCCCGGCTGCATGGATGAGTTGGTGCTGTAAGAACGAAGGTTATAAATGTAGCCTGAAGTAGAGTTCGCGGTGCTGTAGCTCAAAGCCAAGCGACTCGTAGAGCCGGATAGCGGGCCGGTTGTCTTCCCATACATGCAGATCGATGGCGCCCAGGTGTTGTTCGCTGTGGGCGTAGTCGATGATGTGCTCCATGAGGCGGCGCGCCAGGCCATGCTGGCGAAAATCAGGGTGGACGACGACGCGTTTGACGTAGCCGACAGCGGAGGCTGTGCCGGTCGGCGGCAGCATGAGTTCGGCCTTGGCGGCCGGGACATCGTCCATTTCGACCAGGAAGATGAGTATGCGCTCGTGCGTCGAGGGCTCGACCGAACCGAAGTACTTGTGCATCTCGCGATGGATATGGCGGGTGGGCGATGTGCTGAAGCTATCAAGGTTCTCGATGGTTAAGATGTCTTCAGGGGTAGCAATACGTATAACTAACGGCGCCGTTAGTCGATCTTCAAGCATACAACACAC
>JALYVR010000502.1 GCA_030853145.1 Chloroflexota bacterium
TCTTCGATCCGCGTAGACATAGCACCCCTACAGGGATCGAGACAGATAGAGACAAACCAGCCAGGAAGGTTGTACGTCATGAGTTGGAATCCTAATCAGGGGCAGACGCCCGATCAGCAAGGACAGTATGGCGGCTATAGTGGCTACACGCCCCCGACACAGCCGCAGCCAGACCCGTATGGCAGCCAGCAGTCCACTGGCTACCAACCGCCTTTCTCTTCCGGGGGGCAGCAACAGCAATACCAGTCAACCTACCAGCCGCCCCTGAGCGCAAGGGCCAGGATGACACAAGCCGCGGGCGCGTCAGACCCCACATCGCTCAAGATGGACCCCAAAAACCAGGCGCTGCTGAGCTACCTGTTCCTGTTCCTGGGCGGCTTCGTCTTCTTCATCCTTGAGCGCAAGAATCGCTTTGTGCGCTTCCATGCCGCGCAGTCGTTCATCTTCTCCGGGGGCGTCACTGTGCTGTATATAGTGCTCAGGCTGCTGACGCTCCTCCCGGTTGTGGGCTTCCTGCTGAGTCCAATACTCTCTTGCGCCCTCTTTGTCCTGCTTGTCCCGTCGCTGATCATCTGGCTCTTCCTCATGATTATGGCCTACCGTGGCAGCACTATCAAGCTGCCAGTGATCGGCAGTTACGCCGAGGCGCTCGTCGAGAAGTTCACCAGGAAGCCACGCACGGTGTAGGCAAGATAGGCAGGTTTCATTCGGTGGGAGGACGAGCGATGTCCCCTCTCGCGTAGGGGCCGGGGCGCCACTCGCCTGCGCCCCGGCCCCTACGCGAGAGGGGGCGCCTCGCCTGTTCTAGGAAGCTCGCCTGCGCCCCTACGATGTAGAAGGTAGGCCGTGTGGCCGTTGCAGGCGTTCGATGATGTCCTTTAAGCGACGCGTCTCGTTTTCGTGTTGCGAGCGCAGTAGCTCCATCTCGTGTTCCATCTCCTGCTGCATCTGCTCCATACGGTCCTTCATGCGCAGGATCGCCTCGACCCCCGCCAGGTTCACGCCGAGGTCGCGCATCAGGCGGCGAATGTGAATCACGCGCTCGATGTCCTGGTCTGAATACAGTCGAGGGCTATGTGGGCTTTTGCCCTTGCGCGCGGGCGAGATCAGCCCCTGGCGTTCATAGTGGCGCAGGGTTTGTTCGTGTACCTCGGCTCTGGTGGCCGCGACACTGATGATGTACCACGCGCCATCGTTATTGTCCGGCACGCTGCATGCCTCCTTTCATAGCAGGACACGATCGACCAATCAGCAGGCGTGATCAATCGTGTCCCGACCATCAAGAATGGATCTCGGCGCTGCGGCTGCGGGCGAGCTGCTCGAATATCTCGCGCTCCTGGCTGGAGAGGCGCATCGGCAGCACAACCTTGACGCGTGCGAAGAGGTTGCCATTGCCCTCGGCGCGCAGGCGCGGCATGCCCTTGCCCGCCAGCCGGAACATACGCCCATTCTGTGTTTCGGGCGGGACTGTCAGCATGAGCTTGCGGCCATCGGGGAGTGGAATAGGGACTTCGCCACCCAGCAACGCCTTGAAGAGATCTACCTCGATATCCAGGTACAGGTCGTCCCCCCGGCGCTCGAAGAGCGCGTCTGGTCGCACAGTGATGACCAGGAAGAGGTCGCCTCGCGGACCACCACCAGGACCAGGCTGGCCCTCCCCCGCGACACGAATGCGGGAGCCGTTATCGACCCCGGCGGGGATCTTCACCTGGAGTTTCTTGTTGCGCGGCACCATGCCCTGGCCACCACAGTTCGCGCAGGCTTTACCAGCTATCTGGCCCGCCCCCTGGCAGATGGCACAGACCTCCGTCGACTGAATATTGAAGGTGCGCGCGCCCCCGTTGTAGGCCTCCTGGAACGTCACTTCAACCGGTTGCTCGATATTGTCGCCCGTGCGCCGCCGCGTATCAGGGCGCATGGCGCTCCCGTTTCCAGCGCGCGCGCCCCCTGGCCCGGCACGCCCGAAAAGCGTTTCAAAGAAGTCGGAGAAGCCGCTGCCGGTAAGGTCAAAATCGTAGTTCGGACTACGGCCGCCATAGCCATAATTGCGCCTGGTGCCCGCGCCGGAGAAGCCAAATTGCTCCTGCCAGTTCGGCCCCAGCGTATCGTATTTGCGCCGTTTATCGGTGTCGGAGAGCACCTCGTAGGCTTCGTTGATCTCTTTGAAACGCTCTTCCGATTTCTTATCACCGGGGTTGACATCGGGATGATGTTTGCGGGCTAGCTTGCGGAAGGCTTTTTTGATCTCATCCGCGCTGGCGCTGCGTGAGACGCCGAGTATCTTATAATAGTCTTTATAGTCCATGCTCATGCGCCCGCCCCTCCCTTCTTTTGCTTACTTGCTTGAGTAAAGCACTTGCATGCCTTCCTGGCAGTGTTGTCCTTAGCCTTCAGCGTTTTTGTGGCCCATGCTCACCTTGACACGAGCCGGGCGCAGCGTCTCATCGCTCAAGGTATAGCCCTTGCGTAGCTCCTCGACGATCGTGCCTTCCGGCTGGTCAGGGCTCTCAATGGCCTCGATGGCTTCATGCATATAGGGATTGAAGGTCTCGCCAATCGTAGGAACGGTGCTGAGTCCTTCGCCGCGCAGCATCTCGCTCATGCGCCAGTGAACCATGCGCAGGGCCTGCTGCAAACCCTGGCGATCCAGCGTCTCCTGGTAGGCCAGCGCGCGATCAACGTCGTCCATCACGTCTAGCATTTTATGCAACATAGCCTTCTTCTGTTGCAAGATACGGTCCGCTACCAGGCGATCCTGGCGCTTGCGGTAGTTGTCCATGTCAGCCCGCTCGCGCAGATAGCGGTTCCAGTTATCGTTGGCCTCCTGGCGCGCCTGCGCAAGCTGCGCCTCCAACTGAGCCACCCGTCCGGTCTCCGCCGCCGCTGCCTGCGGGGCCGGCGACTCAGAGTCCTGCGAGGTGGTCCCCGGCTCCTGAGGTTGTTCTTGTGATTCTTCCATCGGAATTTTTCTCCTTTATGATCACACGTGTAGGGATGCAAAGCAGATCAATCGCGTCCCTATGGCTCTGTCAATCTTCAATGGACGGATGAAACGCTCCCGCGCACGTAGGGCCGTGCCGGCCTCGCGTGCGCAGCCAGGGGGGAGCCTCATAGGCCCAAGGGCCAACCACACGGACGCGGCAAACCGGGTCCCTACGCGGAATAGGAGATCGCCCCTCATCCTGCTCAATGAAATTTGACGGAGCACTACGGTATTTGAAAACTAAAGGTTTTATCGTCCTCCTAGTATAAGATTTGAGTGGACGTGTGTCAAGTTCGTTGGGAGAGCCAGCATGCAGCCATCTTGTCCCTATGTGAACACGCGCATAGTGCCGATCAGGGAAGCATGTGATACTGGCTATTCCCTCTACAGGAGTCTGATCTCTATGAAACATATTACCGTCGTGCTCATCGCCATGCTTATTCTGTTTGGCGGCAGCCTGCTGGGCTATACGTTGCTTCATCAATACACCCCGGTCGATGCGAGCAGCGGGGGCTGTATCGATATTCCCTCCTCTCCAGATTATCTTGCCAGCGGCAATCCGCTTGATGCGATCGCCGCCATCAATAACGCGCGCGCGGTAGAACACGTGCGCCCACTGCGCCTGGATAGCAACTTTTACCGGCGCAACCCGGCGGAACAGCAATTTATCCTCTTAAACCTGGAGCGCACCGACCGGGGACTATTGCCGCTGCACCTGGATACCAATCTTTCGCTGGTGGCCACCGCCTATAGCAAGCAGATGCGCGACTTAGGTTTTTTCTCGCACACCAGTCCGATCGCGGGTACGTTTCAGATACGCGTCGACAGCAACCCCGCCGTCGTCAACCATTATGCCCTGGTCGCCGAAAACCTGTCAGGCAACCCTGCGCCAGGTGCTGGATCAATCTACGAGTATATGTACGACGATGCCAGCGAAGCATGCGGCCACCGTTACAATATACTGGACCCGCAGCTCAGAACAGTGGGTATTGGCTGGGTCATGGGCAGCCAGTATGGCAGCATTTCGGCCCAGGAGTTTCTCACCTCTTCTGTTTGGAGCCCATACGAAGATACCAACGTGGATCAGAACCCGCCCGGCATCTCCATTGTAGATGCCCGGACCATCGTACCCGGCAGGAAGAGCGGGCCTTCGCTGACCAACCCGTTCTATGCGCATCTGCTCGCCAGGGCGCTGGTTGAAGATCATGTGGGGGGCATCCATATCACCTGGTTCCTTGATCGGTTTGGCAATCAGCCGCAGACCGGGCCGCTCACCGACATCGACCGCGAGCATTTGTCTCCGGGGGTGCATACCTTGTATGTCTACGTGGTAAATGGCGTGCAGGTGTATAGTATGGCACGCTATATATTCGTGGTAGGCTGAAGTAGGGGCGACGGCTTGCCTCGCCCGCTGAGCCAGGTGTCCGTAGGGGCGACGGCTTGCCTCGCCTGGTGGGAAGCCCGGCTATATCGTTGGCC
>JALYVR010000503.1 GCA_030853145.1 Chloroflexota bacterium
ATCATGTGAGCAATAGCGTGCGCGCCGAACGTGGCGACGACATCGCCGCCGCCTGTGGGCAATTGCGCACGCGCTTCGAAAAACGTGCCTAAAGGCAGCATAAATATGTGTGGACGCGGGGTGGTGCGTGGGGAAAACCCCGACGCACCACCCCGCGTCCACGCGTATAGCCGTTCCCTGGCCTCTAGCGCTCTTTTGGCAGCTTGTGCATATTGCGCAGGCAGCGGGTGCAGATATGCACCGGGCGCGTCACGCCGTCGATCTCGACGCGCTTGCGCTGTACGTTCAGTACGAAACGGCGCCGCGTGCGATGCTGCGAATGGGGAACGTTGTTGCCATACATCGGTTTGCGGTTGCAAATGTCACAACGACCAGCCATGGCTATCTATCTCCCTTTCTCGGTTATGGCTATAAGTATAACGATGATTGCGTATCGATGGAACGTGTATCGGTGCATGTCATATACGCGTGGGGGCTGTATACACGGCGCCCGCTTCTCTTGATTATCACCGGGGCCTTTGATATACTGCTTCAGTACCATTATTTTTTCGTAAAGGAATCTGAGCACGCCATGCGAGTATATCACGGCAGTACCTGTCTTGGCAAGTGCCGGAAGAGAAACACGGTATGTTGAAAACATCGGCGATCCACCCGCAATTTGGCCTGCGCCCCCTTGGCAAGATTGCGGTTTTGCCCACGGCCATCCACTCGATTGTAGCACAGGCCATCAGCGAAGGGTATGGGGTGATCGGCATTGCGGCTCCCCGCCTGCACAATGGGCAGGCAGTGCTTTTAGCGCCTGAGAAGTGCAACCAGGGCGTCCAGGTACGCATCGTCCAGAACCGGATCATCATCGATGTCTACGTCATTCTGGAATATGGCCTGCGCATCTCGGAGATCGCGCATAACATCATGAGCGGCGTCAAATTTTCCGTCGAGAAGATGCTTGGCATACCCGTGCAACAGGTCAATGTGAACATACAGGGACTTGGTAATGGCCCGGCTTCGCAAGGCAAGTCATAATTGAGAAAAGGTAGCGGTGCCATTATGCAGGAACAAGGACCTCGCACGGTACGTTCATCCCGCACGCGACGCATCAGTATTTTTGATGGCCAGGATCTCAAGAAGGCGCTTATGGCCGGGGCCGCGTGGCTGGAAGAGAACCGTGACGCCATTAATGCGCTCAATGTCTTCCCTGTCCCAGACGGCGACACCGGCTCCAATATGTCAGCCACCATGCAAGCGGCGATGCGGGGCATTGCCGGCAGCGAAGAGATATCCGCTGGGACGATAGCAGCCAAAGTGTCGCAGGGCGCGCTGATGGGAGCACGCGGGAATTCCGGCGTGATTCTCTCGCAGGTCCTGCGCGGCCTGGCGCTGGGGTTGGACAAGAAGCAGACCTTCACCGCCGCCGATCTTGCCGTGGCGCTGGAGGAGGCCTCGCGCCTGGCCAGGCGCGCGGTCCTCAAGCCTGTTGAAGGAACTATCCTCACCGTTGTGCGAGACAGCGCGGAGGCAGCCAGGGCCAGCGCGGATCACGGCGATGACCTCGTAAGACAAATGCAAGAGGTCGTGTCTGCCGCGCGTCAATCCGTCGCGCGCACACCAGAGTTGCTGCCCATGCTGAAACAGGCAGGGGTGGTAGATGCTGGAGGGCAGGGCCTCTGCACTGTCCTGGAGGGTGTCTGGCACTACATTCGCGGGGATGCTCCCCGGCCGGGGTTAGACGGGGCCGCCCCTATCCAACCACGCGCAATTCACACCGAGCCTGCCCAGAAGAAGGGACGCGTGAAGATCGAGGAAGAGTTCGGCTACGAGGTCGTCTTCCTGCTGCGCGGCGAGCAGTTGGATGTTGAGAGTATCCAGCAGGCCATCATCGCTATGGGCGGCGTCTCCACAGTGGTCGCCGGCGATGAGAAGATGCTGAAGGTCCACACGCATACAGAATGGCCTGGTAAGATCCTTGACTACGGCGTAGGCCTGGGAAGCCTGCTCGACATCAACATCGAGAATCTCCAGGAGCAGAGTCTGGCCTACGCGGCCGAGAGCGAGGCCGAGCATGCTGGCGAGACGCGGGTATTCGCCGCCGAACCTGAAGCGCCCGCGCGCACCATCGCTACAGTGGCTGTCACAGCGGGAGCAGGTTTTGAAAAGGTCTTCCAGGGCCTGGGTGTCAGCGCCATCGTTCCAGGCGGGCAGACCATGAACCCCAGCATCGAGGAGCTTCTCGCAGCGGTTGAAGCCGTCGCTGCCGCTAAGGTGATCGTGCTGCCAAACAACAGTAACGTGATCCTCAGCGCGCGCCAGGTACCCGATCTGACCACCAAAGAGGTGCGCATCATACCGACCGAGACCATCCCGCAGGGCATCGCTGCCTTGATGGGCTTTAACTACGACGCCGACCTGGATGGCAACTGCCAGGTGATGACCGAGACAGCTCAGAACATCCAGACGGCGGAGATCACTACCGCTGTGCGCACCGTACATATCGGCGGCGTGCGCGTACGCGAAGGGGATTTTATTGGCCTGGTGAACGGCAATCTCTCCGTCGCAGACCAGAACCTGGACCGCGTGATCGACGAGACCCTGCGCCGCATGGATATCGATCGTTATGAAGTTGTCACCCTGTACTATGGCGAGGATGCCTCGTTGGAGGAGGCGCAGAGCCTGGCCAGACACATCAAAGAGAAGCACTCGCACCTGGAGATCGAGGTGGTAGATGGCGGTCAACCCTACTATACCTACATTCTTTCCGCTGAATAGGCGGTTATCTCTCAACGAAAGAGGAGGTGAGCCATGGCTGTTCATATCGTCACAGACAGTACAGCAGATATCCCGCGTGAGCTGGCAGAGACACTGGGCATTACCGTTGTCCCTCTGACCGTTTTTTTTGGCAATGAGGCCTATCTCGATGGCGTGGAGTTGGAGAGCGCTGAGTTCTACCGCAAGCTCCAGGCAAGCAAGGAGCTTCCGCGTACTTCGCAGCCAGCGCCCGCCTCGTTCCAGGAGACCTACAAGCGGCTCATCGAAGAAGGGGCCGATGCTATTCTCTCGGTCCATCTTTCCTCGAATCTCAGTGGTACCTATCAATCTGCCTGCACGGCGCGCGACTCCCTCCCCGATGAGCTAAAAAAGGTTCCCATCGACGTTATAGATTCGAGGAGTATCAGCATGGCTATGGGGATGTCCATTATGCACGCGGCGGAAGATGCGCGGCAGGGACAGGAAATTGAGGAGATCAAGGCGCATATGCTTGATAGGCTGGCGCGCACACACATTCTGGCAGTGCTGGATACGCTGGAGTACGTGAGGCGCGGCGGCCGCATCGGCACCGCTTCGGCTATGCTCGGCAATATGCTGAGCTTCAAACCGATCATCAGCGTGAAGGATGGTGTGGTGGTTCCAGTAGAGCGTCCCCGCACTCGCAATAAAGCCTACGAGCGACTGGCCCAACTGATGCGCGACTCCGGCAAGGTGGAAGAGATCTACCTGGCCGAATCCACCGGGGACGTAGGTGAGCAATTGACGCAGGCCCTGAAGGCGGTCTACTCCGGCGCCATTCCACGCTACAAGCTAGGCGCAGCGCTGGGCACGCATACCGGTCCGGGTACCGCCGCGATCACCTATATCACAGCCAGTTAAGAAAGGGATGAGCACCGATGCAGAACTACACCGTTCCCAATATCTACCAGGATATCAGCAACCAGTCGCAGGGCTACTTTGCCTTCCGTTTCGCCTGCCAGCAATGCGGCTGGGCAGTGCAATCGCAGCCTATTCGTTCTTCGGTGAGCACCGTCACAAATGTCATGGATATCGGCGTAGGCATGCTTGGTGGCTTCTGGGGACGCGCTGCTGAAGCGGGCGAGCACATATATGGCTCTAAGTGGCACCAGGAGCAGAGCGAGGCCTTGCAGAAATCATGGGCCGAGGTCCAGCCACAGTTTCATTACTGTCCCAAATGCTTCCGCACCGTCTGCACGCGCTGCTTCAACCTCAGGCTGAACCTCTGCACGCGGGACGCGCCGGACCTCAAGGCGGACGGCGCCTCCTTCCAGCACGAGAAAAACATTGAGTCGCAGCACCAGCAGATCGCAGAGCAGTACCAGGCCCCGCAATTCAATGTGAGCGCCATTCCTTCAGCGGTCACGCCAGATCTGGTGACGCCACCGTTCCAGCCGCAGCAGCTTCAATACCCCCCACAGAATCCCCAGCAGATGGGGGCACCAGCGATGCCCGCCCCGCCGAGCGCCTTCCCCAACCTGAACTATCCCCAGACCGTCATGTGTCCCACGTGTCGGCACATGGGACCGCCGGGGAAGTTCTGCCAGGACTGCGGCACCAAACTACCATTGCCCGACCTGTTCTGTCCCAAATGCGCCGCACCCCTGGAGAACAACCCACACTTCTGCCCTGAATGCGGCACCAGACTACAACAGGCGACCTGAACGTAATCAGTAGGGG
>JALYVR010000504.1 GCA_030853145.1 Chloroflexota bacterium
ACTGTGGTCTGGTGATGGACCGCGACGAGAATAGCGCGGTCAACATCTACCAGCGGTTCCTTGCCCGGCTGGGGCCACACACGTAGCCGGTCTACGTGCGGTGTTCTGCATGTGTATGCAGGAATTAAGACGTGAAGACGTTTTGAAAGGCAGATCGTGCTGTAGCGATTGAAGATGTAGATGGCATCCATCAGTTGACGCCATACCGAATGTTGTGTAAAGGAGCGAAGAAGGAAAGCGGGAATCCAGCGCTGAAGGGCGCTTAGCGTCTACTTGCTATCTATGATTACACAACATTCGGTATAGCATCCATCAGCTCGCCATAGATATCGAGCTGATTTTGTGTGTGGGCGCCATTGCCGATCCGCACAGGTCCGCTTTTACGGTAGCCCTCCAGGTGGTCAAGCGTCAGCTCTCTGAGGTCATGCTCACCGTTAATACCATACATAGGCTGCAAGGTGCCATCCTCACCCAGTTCGTGGCAGCGCGCATCCAGCCAGCCCATGAACGCCTGGGCCTCCTGGGTGAAGCCGAGCGTGAGCAGGCTATAAAGTGTGAAGGCCGCGTCGCGTAGCCAGGTGTAGCGGTAATCCCAGTTGCGCGCCCCGCCAATGGTTTCGGGCAGGCTGGTGGTTGGAGCGGCGACGATGGCCCCGGTAGGCGCGTAGGTCAGCAGCTTGAGAACGAGCGCCGAGCGATGCACCATCTCCCGCCAGCGACCGCGGTACTGGCATTGAGAGAGCCAGGCGCGCCAGTAGTCGATGGTGCCCTGAAACGCCTCCTGGTAGCGTCTGGACGAAAGAAGTTCACACTTTACTCTATTATCCTTCGCGCTCTCCAGCATAAAATAGGCCGTTTGTCCCGCGTGCAACGTAAAAGTAGCGCGCACCCCGCCCTGGTTATCCGGCTCAAGGGGAATGGAGGATGTCAGGCCCAGGCAGAGCTGCTGGCTGTGGAAGATCGCCCCCTCCTTGACCATACTGATTGTGTGCGAGTCACGCGCGTAGTTGAAGGCCGGGCGGCACATCATCGTGAAGGAGAGCGAGCCGCGCACAGCGGCGACCGCGCGCAGCAGGTGATGCTGGTGTTCCGCGCTGCCGACCTGTTTGATGGGTATAAAGTCGGTGATCTCACCGACGCCATCAACGGTCAGAAAGTGCGTAATGAGGACGTTGGTCTCGGGTATATAGAGTTGCTTATGGCCCATACCGGGCGTATCGGCAGGGGCAATGCGGAAGAAACCGCCTTTGCTGACATCAAGTAATGCGCCGAACACGCTGGGCGAGTCGAAGCGTGGTATGCAGCACCAGTCGATAGAGCCATTCTTGCCCACCAGGGCCACGGTATGGAGGTCACCAATCACTCCGTAGTCTTCAATTGGCTGATATGTCGCCGACATCTGGGGAGATTCCTGTGTCTTTGCCTGACCCATCACTGTCTCCTTGCGCGAATATGTATGCCCAATTATATCATTCGCAAGGCCATTTTACGCGTATCGTGTTGAGGAAGAGATACTGGGGTGAGGCCGTAAGCCCACTCTCGCGATCAGAGACAACACACCTCTCTGATGTGTTGTCTCTGATGGAGCACGATCTGTAGCGTGGAGTGGGTGTCGACTATTACTGCTGATCCACATTCTCAAACTGCTGGGCCGTATTCTGCAGGTGCTGCCCGATCTGCTCACCGTTCTGAACGGCCTGGCTGATTGTCGAGCGCCACTCCTGGTACAACTGCTCATAGCGCTGGCGGCTGATGCCTTGCCAATCTCCCTCTAACTGGCTGGTATAGTTTTGAATCTGTTGTCCGAATTGGTTCTGGATCTGATCGTTCAGTTGGACGAAGACCTGCCCAAGCTGGCGCATTGAATCAGTATTTACATGAATAACTGGCACGGAAATGCTTCCTTTCTTAACGTGGGAGGCAGGATGCCGGTTCTTCACCAGACATTGTGCCCCATGCATGGTAAAAACGCACATGGTGTGAGCAGTAAACATCGGTTGGCTGCTATAGGTAGTATAGTCCGCCTACCAAATATGCAAGCACTTCACTCTATTGATGTGTGGCGGCAAACAATAAAGGACCCTGGCAGCAGAACATTTTTTCTTGTCTGCTGCCAGGGTCCCTGGCTATTGCGGGAAAGGTTTTTAGGCCTTTTTAGCCGATGAATGGGTGACGTGCTTTTTGGCCGCTTCCGCCATATGCTCGGTGGCCTGGACATGGTGACCATGCGCGATGTGCGCATGATGGGCTGCCGTATCATGGTCGCCCTTCTCGTGGTGCTCGGCGGCCTTGGTATGATGCTCGGCGGCCTTGGTATGATGCTCGGCGGCCTTCTTGTGATGCTCTGTTGAAGGATGTGTTGCCATACGATACTCCTTTGTTGTGTATGAACATACGAATGTATAGCTATCCTCTTCTCGTCAGTACGAGAAGGTGTTGTGATAGCTCATAGTGTTACCACGTTAGCACCCGCAACTTTGATACAAATCCGGAAAGCATGTCAAGTTGTTCTGGCAGGCTTGTAAACGGTGCCCCTACGCGGTTCGGATCGCGCGATAGGCGTCGAGCGCCCGGTCGATGAAGGTATCTGTGCTACCCACATACCTGGTGGGATCAAGTATTTGCTCAATCTCTTCAGGGGAGAGTGCAGCACGCACCTGCACATCTTCCAGAGCCACCTGGTGGAGGTTCCCTTCTGACTCCATGACCTGGTCGCAGAGAGCCTGCACCAGGCGATACGCTTCAGGTCTGCCCATGTGTGGGGCGAGGGCCATCGCCAGCGACTCGGCCATGATCAGCCCGTGGGTCAGATCCAGGTTCGCTTTCATACGCTCAGCATTGATCTGGAGACCGGCTACCGCGCCCCGCACCCCCGCGACTGCGCCCGCAGTGAAGCGGAACAGGTCGGGTATCGCGGCCCATTCCGCCTGCCACCCGCCGGCGGCGCGCTCGTGCTCTTGTATCATCGCCGACAGCAGCACCGGCGCCACTCCTATAGCCAGGCGGGCCGCCGCGATGGCGTTGGTTGCATCGACCGGATTGTGTTTGTGTGGCAGAGCGGATGACCCTCCCTTTCCCGGTGCGGCGCCCTCTATCGCCTCGCCGACCTCGGTTTGCGCTAGCAAGACGATATCGCTCGCTATCTTTGCCATCGCCCCGGCCGCGACTCCTAGAGTTCCGGCGATCTCAGCGACACGATCGCGCTCGGTATGCCAGGGCAAATCCGGCGCGGGCAGCTTCAGCTCTTCGGCAAGGAACTCTATCACCCGTGGACCATTGTCCCCCAGGGAAGCGAGTGTCCCGGCGGCGCCGCCCAGTTGCACAGCCAGAGACCACTTTCGCCGTGCGCGTAGCGCGCGCACCTGGCGCGTCGCCAGCGCCAGCCAGCGCGCCGCCTTGAGGCCGAAGGTCATCGGCAGCGCTTGTTGCAGGAGTGTACGACCAACCATCGGCGTGCGCCGGTGCTGCTCAGCAAGCGTTGCGCATGCCGCGCACACGTCGAGCAGCCCGGCCACGAGCAGGTCGATGCCAGCGCGCATCTGGAGCATCAGGGCGGTGTCGATGGCATCCTGGCTCGTGGCTCCCCAATGCACGAACTTCTGCGCGTTCCCCTCGACACGCGCCGTCAGCATGCGTACCAGGGGGATTGCTGGGGTGCCGGCCAGCGCCGCCTCGCGGTACAGGGCCGCGATATCGAAGAGTTCATCCCGGCAACTGGCCGCGATGCTGCTTGCGGCCTCCTGCGGGATGACGCCGGCGCGAGCCTCCGCACGCGCCAATGCCGCCTCGAATGCGAGCATGCTTCGCACATGCGCCTGTGGAGAGAACGCGGCTGCCATCTCCGGTGTGCTGAACAACGCGTCAATTGGCTCTATCATACGCTCTCCATCACACATTGAAAAACACTGTCTCACCTGCGCCCTGCATGATGATATCGAAGCGGTAGACGATCGCCGTGCCAGCATGCTCGCGTCTGGCCAACAACGTGGCTTGTCGCTCGTTGGGGACACGTTGCAACACCGGGTCCTGGGCGTTGGCTGGCTCGTCCGCGAAATACAGGCGCGTCACCAGGTGGTTGAGCAGCCCGCGCGAGAACACGGTGACGCAGATGTGCGGCGCCTGCATGCGTTGGGCATCGAAGGGGACGGGGCCGGGCTTGATCGTCTCGAACCAGTAGCCACCATCATCCCCGGTGCCGGAGCGACCAAAGCCGCTAAAGGTGGGATCGAGGGGCACGGGTCCTTGATCTGCCGGGTGATGGTAGCGGCCATGCGCGTTGGCCTGCCAGATCTCGACCATGGCATCGGGTACCGGCGCGCCAGCGCCGTCCAGGACACGCCCCTCGATACGGATGCGCTCTCCGGCGGTTTCTGGTTGGGTCAACACGTTTCGCCGGGCATCCTCGCGCAGCAGGGCTGGTGAGAAGAAGGGACCGACCGTCTGTGAACCGGTCAGGAGA
>JALYVR010000505.1 GCA_030853145.1 Chloroflexota bacterium
CGGAGCAGGCCCGCAAAGCCGAGATCAACGCGCTCGTCCGGCACGTCAGCAGGCACCTGCGACCCGGCCCCAATCCCTATCGCGACCTGCTGGCATGGTGGGATCGCTTCACGCAATTCCGCGTCGGGCGCGCCAGTCACGAAAGGGCACTCACCCTGGCCAGCAAGCGCACCGATGAGAAGACGGACGCCTGGTTATACGAGATCTGGATCGCGCTGGAATGGCTGCACTTGCTGGCCGGCGAAGATGCGGTGCAGCCACAGGATATGCAGGTAACGACAGACCTGCTGCAATACACATTTCGCTGGGGGCAGCGGCGCTTCCGCTTCCTCTACAACCGCCAACTCGACACCTCCACCAGCTTTGAACCAGACTGGGAGCACGGTCCTCCCACGCGCCCCGATTACATCATCGAGCGCGAAACGCCGCTGGAGATACGACACAACGGCGACCTGATCTGGCGGGAGCCACCCTGTGTGCTGGACGCCAAATACTATCTCGAAGGCCGCGACCCCAGCAATACGCACGGCCCCATCAAAAAGCTGCTGGGCGATATGACCCTGCTCGATACACATATGGGCGCGCTCTTCTTCCCCCGGCTACCCGAACCGCCAGGCGAGCAAGAGATCACACGCACAGTGAAGAGAACCGGCAGGCAATACGCGCGCACGGGCGAGGGATCACAGCAGATCCACCTCTATCATCTGGAGCCAGCAATGTCCTTGCCTGATCTGCACAGGCGGCTGCGCGCGATCCTGGACCTTGCCACGCGCGAACTCCCAGAGCGACCGCAGCCAGTCTGTCAGGGCATCTGGCTGGACCCGGATACCATCAATGCCAGCCATCATCCCGTGCCAGCACGCTGTATCCTGTGTCCCAAGCCACACGTGGGGCCTGATATCTTCGATGTAGTGAATATTGACAGCGATTGTCTGAAGAACCCGCGCCTCTGTCATGTGATCGGGCAGGCCATCACCGCGCCGTTTGTCATCCGGGTGACATCGCAGGAACAGTTGACCCGGCAGAGCGGCGACCTGCGCAGCCGGAGCGGTGAGCAACTCCAGCAAGCGGAACGTGTGGGCGACGAAGCGCGCGCTGAGCAGATCCGGGGGCATATCTTCACCGGCATCGGCAAAGCTGTGGAGCAGTATGTCAAACTTTTCGGCAATCCCAAAGCTATCGAGGAGAACTTCGGGCGCTGGGTCTTCGGCCAATACTGGCAACGCCACCCGCGTAGCCTGGCGGAAACGACGCGTAACGCGCTCATCAGCGGCGAGCAAGTCTGGCAAAACTACCAGGAGACCACCCTGGAGGACTGGGCCGCGCCTGCCATCCAGTATTGCCGTGCCCTGGAGTTCGAGTTGAAGCGGAGATTGTACGCGCCAAAAGCGCATGAATTCGTGCTGAGCAAAGCCGGATTTACACTGGGCACCATTACCACGGCGTACAGTGTGCCTGGCGGGAAGAACTGGCAGATCTTCATGCAACTTGTCAACGACTCAGGCAGTAGCATAGATGAATTTGAACGCGTTATGGAGCGCATGGTCAGCGAGCGCATTCGCGAACTGCGCAATCAACTGGCGCACGGAGATGTGATCACACGAGAGGTTGCTGCTACGCTGCGCGAGTTTGTGATTGGGGATCGGAACAGGCCGGGGGTGTTGTGCTGGCTGGCGGAGGGGATGGAGCCGGCGTAACTTGCAGGCCTTTATTGCGAAATGCTATAATTTTTATAACATAGTTGTTTGCATAGAGAACAAAAACAGGTTCTCTAAAGCCATTGACAGGCAGCTAACTCTGCTGTATAATTCAATAGGTTGGTTAGTAAATTAGTTACTAACTTACTAACCAACCTACCCAATAGGGAGGGGAAGAGCGAATGGAAATGGATCAGAATATCAAGCCGACAACCCTGAGACTGATGCGGGCCTTGAGAGAGTTTCACAAGTTTGGCTGGCAGGAACACTCAATCGCGGGTTGTAAGCCGAGCGAAATTCGCGTGCTGTTCTGTATCAAACATGGCATGCAGCCCGGCGCCAGCGCGATGAAGGTTTCGGAAATTAGCAAGCGGCTACGTGTGACCTCGCCCACCGTGACCCAACTGCTGAAAGGTTTGGAAACGAATGGCTTCATTGAGCGCCACCTCGATCCGCTGGATAGGCGGGTCGTGTATATCGCGCTGTCGGAGAAGGGCGAGACATTTACCCGCCAGGCGCTGGAGAGCTTTACGCGTTCGGTGGATGGCCTGGTTGAATACCTGGGGGAAAAGGAAAGCGAGCAACTGGCCGATCTTTTAGCGAAAGCGTTTCGCTATTTTGGTGAACAAGAAGCTCGCTACTTTAATGAGAGTGAAGCCACTCTGTCTCACTTCCAATAGCATGGAGATAAAGAAAGATGATTAAAATACTGCGGTTTTTAAAACCGTACCGTCTTTTTCTGGTGCTTGTCCTGGTGCTTGCCATCGGACAGGCCACGGCCAACCTGTACCTGCCAAACCTGATGGCAAATATCGTGGATAATGGCATTGTCAAAGGCGATACAGGCTACATCTGGCGAACTGGCGGTCTCATGGTGCTGGTCACGATCGGAGGTACCCTCTGTGCCGTGGTGGGCATTTTCTTCTCGTCCCAGGCTGCGGTGGGGATGGGGAGAATCATCCGCGCGCAGATTTTCTACAAGGTCCAGGGATTTTCGCTGCATGAATTTGATACGATGGGGACCGCCTCGCTGATTACCCGCACCACGAACGATACCACGCAGGTTCAGCAGGTGATGGTGATGATGTTGAATATGCTGATCACCGCCCCGATCACACTGGTCGTTGGCATTATTCTGGCCTTAAACCAGGATGTTGGGCTGTCCTGGATTCTGGTAGCGATCATGCCGGTGCTTGTGATTATTATTCTTGTACTGCTGAGCAAGGCTATTCCGTTGTTCGCTACCATGCAGGTGAAGCTGGATAAACTGAACCTTATTCTGGATGAAGGCTTGACCGGCGTGCGCGTGGTGCGGGCCTTCGACCGCGTAAAGCACGAGGAGCAGCGCTTTGATGAAGCCAACCATGATGTGACGAACATCGCTATCAAAGTAAACCAGATGATGGCCTCGATGATGCCGGTGATGATGCTCATGATCAACCTCTCCAGCGTGGCGATCATCTGGTTCGGCAGCATCCGCGTCAATAACGGAGATTTGCATGTAGGCGCGCTGTTTGCTTTCTTGCAATATGCCTTCCAGATTCTCTTTGCGCTCTTGATGATCTCGATGATGTTTGTGATGATTCCCCGTGCTGCGGCTTCCGCCACCAGAATTAACGAGGTGCTGGCAATGGAGCCTGAAATCAGCGATGCCGCAGAGGTAAGAGAGGCCACGCAGCAGCGGGGTTACGTCGAGTTCCAGGATGTGACATTTAGCTATCCTGGCGCCGAAGAGCCGGCCCTTTGCAACATTTCTTTCAGCGCCCGGCCCGGCGAGGTCACAGCAATCCTGGGAGGCACCGGCGCGGGCAAATCGACCCTGGTCAGCCTGATCCCGCGTTTTTACGACGTGGATAGCGGGCGGGTTCTGGTTGACGGCGTGGAGACGCGCGAGATGTCGCAGGAGCATTTGCGCGCGAAGATCGGTTTTGTGCCACAGAAGGCCGTGCTGTTCACAGGAACAATCAACGAAAATCTGCGCTATGGCAGGGAAGATGCCTCGGACGACGAGATCAGGCACGCGGCTGATGTGGCGCAGGCCAGTGAATTCATTGTAAATATGCCTGACGGTTTTCATTCGCTGATTGCTCAGGGTGGCACGAACGTTTCGGGCGGCCAGAAGCAGCGGCTTTCGATCGCCCGTGCCCTGGTGAGGAAACCGGAAATTTACGTCTTCGACGATACGTTCTCGGCACTTGACTTTAAGACTGACGCCCAATTACGGGCTGCTCTCAAAGGGGAGACGCGCGAGTCTACTGTGTTGATTGTCGCTCAACGGGTCAGCACAGTAATAGATGCGGATCAGATTATAGTCCTGGAGGAGGGGCATGTTGCCGGTATCGGCACCCACCAGGAATTGATGAAAACCTGCGATGTCTATCGTGAAATAGTCTATTCACAGCTTTCGGCGACGGAACTTGCGGAGGAAATCGCATGAGTCAGAGTAGTAATGTACAGCGCGCAAATAACCAGGGCGGCGGGGGAGGCCCCATGGGCCGGGGCGGCTGGGGCGCAATGGGCAGGCCAGTGGAGAAGGCCAAGGACTTCCAGGGAGCGCTCAGGAGACTGCTTACGTACTTCCTGCCACAAAGGATCCGCCTGTCAATTGTGCTGGTGGCAGCCATCCTGGGTACGGTGTTCAATATCGTTGGCCCTAAAATCCTGGGGTTGGCGACGACCAGGCTCTTCGATGGCCTGATCGCGAAATTTCAGGCGATCCGGCACGGCCTGCCAGCGCCTTCAGTTGATTTTGGCTATATT
>JALYVR010000506.1 GCA_030853145.1 Chloroflexota bacterium
GCGAAGAACAGGCGGGCTTGTAAACCGCGCCCCTACCCTTTGCGCCGTTATATCTCTTCCCTCTCCATATCATCCTCGTCCGGCGTCGCGCGTTCCTCGCGGCCGGCGCCAGCGATCACGATGATGTATTCTCCGCGTATCTTCTCTTGTGAGACCGATGCCAGCAGGGTAGAGAGCGTTCCGCGTTGTACGCGTTCGAACATCTTCGTGAGATCGTTGGCGAGCGCGGCCTCGCGGTCACCGTAGACCTCAAGGGCGTCCTTGAGAAAGGACGCCAGGCGGTAGGGGCTTTCGTAGAAAATGAGGGTGTGGAGCGCATCGCGGTCAAGCTCCAGAAAGTGACGCCGCTTGCCAGGCTTGCGGGGCGCGAAGCCGCGGAAGGTGAAACTGTGGACGGGCAGGCCGGAGAGCACCAGGGCCATCACAAAAGCGCTTGGCCCCGGTATCATCGTGACGTTGACAGTAGCGTTGATCGCGCGGCGCACCAGAGTGAAACCCGGATCGGAGATACCCGGCGTACCAGCATTGGTGACAAGCGCCACCGACTTCCCCTGCCTCAGCAGCTCCTCGATCTGCTGGCCCGCACGCTCCTCGTTGTGCTCGTGAAACGCTATCTGGGGCTTGCGGATATCGAAATGCTTGAGCAGCAGGCCGGTCTTGCGCGTGTCCTCGCTCGCCACGATATCTACCGCGCGCAGCGTTTCAAGCGCACGCAGGGTGATATCGTTTAAATTCCCGATAGGGGTCGCTACCAGGTACAGCATTCAGGCTTTCCTTGCCGGCGCCTGGCGCAGCTTTTGCAGCGCATCAAGCACCTCAAGGCGCTTGACTTTGAGCGTATGCGTGCGAGGAAAATCCTCCCCAGGCCAGACGGTGAAGCCGCGTATCTGCTGGTGCGCGGCCAGTTGCTTGTTCGTCTGCTGCACAATAGCTTTAGCTTTGGTGGAGTCGTTCAGCAGCAACATACAGTGAACCTCCGCCCCCTCGTTCTCTTTCTGTATACCTAGAACAACGGCATCCTTGACATCCGCCTGGCTCGTCAGGATGTTCTCGATATCTTCAGGGTACACATTCAGGCCGTTGGCCAGCACGATAAGGTTCTTCTTGCGGCCCTTCAAATAAATATAATTTTTCTTATCAACAGAGCCGAGGTCGCCCGTTTGATACCAGCCGTCCTTGAAGGCGGCGTCGGTGGCCTCCTGGTTCTTCCAGTATCCCTGCGCGACGTTTGGTCCGTGAACCAGGATCTCGCCATCCTGAGCAATGCGCACATCTACGCCTGGTAGCGGCTTGCCGACCGCCGTGAGCACATGCTCACGATAGGGGGTAACGCCGATGACCGGGGAGCATTCGGTAGCGCCATAGCCCTGCATAACGCGGAAGCCCATGTTTTCCCAGCGCGTCGCCAGGGTAAGAGGCAGATAGGCGCCACCGCTGACAAAGAAGCGGAAGCGACCTCCAAAGCGTTTATGCACCGACGCGAAAAGAGCACGCCGCATCCTGAAGGGCAGGCGTGTCGCCACCCGGTGCAGCAGCTCCCATTGTTTTTCCTTCTTCTGCCGGCGTACCTCGCGCTCGATACCGCTCAAGAAGAGTTGGAGGGCCTGAGGAACCAGGATCATGCAGGTGATGTGCTGCGAAGAGAGCAGCTTGAGCAGGGTATCGGGGGCCAGCGAGCGCGCATAGACCACGCTGGCGCCACAGTACAAAAGGGCTAGCTCAACAGTTAATTCTAGCATGTGGCTCAAGGGGAGAATGGAGAGCGAGCGATCCTCCGAGCGCATATTCACCACGCTGGGTGCCGCCATGGCATTGCTGGTGATGTTCCCATGACTCAGCATGACGCCCTTGGGCTGACCCGTCGTGCCGGAGGTGAAGACCAACTCGGCCAGATCACTGTCCTCGATGCGCGGGAGCCGGTTCGTGTCCAGCGTTCCTGCCGGCAGGGCCTCAATATCGATAAATGGGAGCTGCATCGCTTGCAGTCCCGCGTGCTGCTTGCGCGTTGTGATCAGTAACCTGGCCTCTGTGTTCTCCACGATGCGCTTCAGAAAATCTTCCTTGCTACTGACATCCAGTGGGACAACGATGGCCCCAACCAGCAAGGTCCCAAGATACGCCACCATCCAATCGCTGCAACTGGCCGCCCAGAGCAGCACGCGGTCAGCCTTTTCAATGCCCTGTTCCTGGAGATGGCCGGCGAAATGCCGGGCCCGCTCCTGAAGCTCACGAAACGTCAAGGTCGCTATCGTTCCGCCTTCAAGCGGTTCACTTAAGGCGGGACGGTCTGCAAAGCGCTCGACGGTCGTAGCAAATAACTCATTGATGGTCAATATGCACCCCTTTCTAGTCCATAGCTTGCACATACGCTGTGTAGCCCCCACTATAAACTCTCCCCTGAGGACTGTGTGGACGAGCAACGCGCCATACGCATTAGCAAAGGCGGATACTGCTGATTATAATAGAGATGAACGTTTTCCGCTAGGGGCGATGGCTTGCCTCGCCCGCGGAGCCCCCACGGGCGAGGCAAGCCATCGCCCCTACGCGTATTGCGGAATGTGCGGGCGCAGACCAGTATTTATATATTGTTGTACAATGATAAGTGGGATATTCTGATTCAATTTGGCGATTTGTATAGAATATGCGGCCTATTCTGCATTCAAATCGTATACTAGCTATAGCATTTCTGATATTCGCTGTATGTTGTAGGCATACTTACTTCTACACTCTGTTTAGGTACATAGAAATATGTACAATGTGAGAGGTAATCTTTGTTAGCACTCGACCAATAATGCACTTAGCTATTGACTAGATGCCCCAAGTATGATAGAATACGAATGATGTTTTACTCAGTCTTTTCTGCCTCCCTGGTGCAAGCGTATCCATGTACAAGAAATTCATAAAATGCCAATATAGCACAGGGGGGAAGATAGTTATGCGCTATGAGCAGAGCGTATGCTAAATCATTCGAGGGTCGTATTTTCAGTATCAAAAGAGGATACTTTCAGAAAGGAATACTTCTATGCCATCGGTTGAAACCGCCAATGTGGGCAAAGCTGTTGCCGCCCGCGTCGGCACAAATATTCGAGAAGTACGAACGAAACTGGGGCTGACCCAGGCGCAACTTGCTGCGCCTGAGTTCTCAATCTCTTACATCTCAGCTATTGAGCGGGGGAAGATTCGTCCATCCCTCAAGGCTCTCTCTATTTTAGCACGGCGCCTGGATGTGCCCCTGACATTTCTCCTTGAAGGTTCGCCGGCTGGAGCCGCGGAAGCGCGCGCTGTCGGTTATTCCCCGGCCGACTCTGGCCCCGATCAGCGCATCGAGGTCGATCTGTTGCACGCCAATGTCCTGGTGCAGCAGCATGAGTATCAGCAGGCCGAACAGGTGCTAGCTCCCATCCAGCCGGAGCGCATCACGACGGACCAGGTGTATCGCTTATATCTTTTACGCGGTCTGATCCATCTTGGTGGGGGCGAATATCAGGAGGCCGTCGTTGATCTGCGTTCGGCGGTCAACCAGGGCGAGGCATTGAACGACCTGGAATATACCGAGCGCGCCCGCAACCTGCTGGGCCGCGCCTACTTCCTGCTGTACAACTACACGCTGGCTCTGGAGAACCACCTGCGCTGCAATACGGTGATCGAGAGCGGGCAGATGAACGACCCGGTCTTCGCTCTTGATGTCTTTAGCAACCTGGCAAACGACTACTTCCGTCATGGAGAGCCTGAGAAGGCTGTCGATTTCTACAATCGCGCCTTGAAGACGCTTGATGGTATCAATCGAGACAGCAAGAGCTTCGCGCAGAAGTATATGGAGATCAGCCAACGCTACAAGGCGGCCGGGAAACTGTCGATGGCGCGCGAGTACGCGCTGCGCAGTCTGGCAATCTACGAGATGCGCGATGAGCAGCGCGTCGTGGGGCTGACGCACCAGCGACTTGGCAAAACGCTTGAGAAGCAGGACGACCTGGATGGAGCCGAGAAAGAATATCGTCAGGCCATCGAGATTGAGCGCGAACTCAACGACGAGGTGGCAGCCTCCATCTGTCACACAAGCCTGGCGGAACTGCTCCTGAAACGCGACCAGCCGGACGAGGCCGAGAAGGAGGCGCAGGAGGCGCTGACCTTCGCGCGCGCCAGCCAGGACCCACAGACCCAGGGCCAGGCGCTCATTGCCCTGGCGCAGATCCGCCACCAGGCCGGGGATTTCAAGGGCGCCGACGACCTGTTCACGCAGGCTCTCGAACTGCTCGATGCCTCCAACGCTCACGAAATTGCCGCCAGCGCCTACTTCCGCTTCGCGACGCTCCTGGAGGCGCGCGGCGATATGCCACGCAGCCTTCAGATCTATAAGCGGGCCTACGAACACCAGCGTCAGGGCAATCGCGGTAACGAATAGCTTGAGAAAAGCAGGATTTTTTGTAGCAAGAGGAGCGCGGGAGGAT
>JALYVR010000507.1 GCA_030853145.1 Chloroflexota bacterium
CGCTCATCCAGAGCACCGCACCGCACAGCGCATGTCCCCGGAGTTCGCTCCGGGGACATGCTTGTTTTAAGGGCCCTACGTGTCGATTGCCCCTCCCCTTCATCCACCCATCCACAAACGGTGCGCAGTTCTCAACCTTGTCCGATGCGTGCGAGAAGAGTATAATCTTCCCATGCACAGATGACCAATTTTTGAATGCATGGAGCAGGAGTCATGAAAACCAAACTGATCTACCATGAGAACAGCTTCACTTTCGAGTGCAGCGCGCATGTTGTCGCGGTGGAGGGAGACGAGGTCGCCCTTGACGCGACCGTGTTCTTCCCCGGTGGGGGCGGGCAGATGGCCGATCGAGGCACGATCTCCTGGGATAACCAGCGCAGCGAGGCGAACGTCGTCGCCATGAACAAACGGGGCGATACGGTCTGGCATACCCTCGATTGTATGCCGCCGGCGGTCGGCACCGAGGTCACCGCGACCATCGAGTGGGAATTCCGCTATCGTATGATGCGCACACATACGGCGCTGCATATTCTCTGCGGCACCATCTGGAAGGAGTTCGGCGTGCAGGTCACCGGCGGTCAGATGTATCCCGACCGCGCGCGCATGGATTTCGCCATGGAGGACCTGAGCAAGGAGCGCATCGCCTTTATCGAGCAGAAGATTAACGAGGCCATCGCACAGGACTATCCTATTCGCGTCTATACGCTACCGCGCGAGAAGGCCTTCGCCATACCAGACCTGATACGAACCAAGATTAATCTGCTACCGCCGGAGATGGAAGAGGTGCGAATCGTAGAGATTGTGGGACTCGATCTGCAAGCCGACGGCGGCACACATGTGAGCCATACCAAAGAGGTGGGCGGCATTAAGATTACCAAGACCGAGAACAAGGGCAAGATCAATAAACGCCTGGAGATTCGCCTGGTCGATTGATAACGTCATCGTAAAGGCAACAACGTGGGGCAAAACACCGTAAAGGCAATATCGTGGAGGCGCAACATCGTAGGGGCGCCGTTTACAAGCCCGGCTCCATCATCCACATCACAAAGCGTACTTATATAATGAGGAGGCCAGTGTGTCTGTACAACCAAGTGTGTTTCGGCCGGTGCAGGCGGCGGATCGCGTGGATTATCCCGCGCTGGAACGCACAATCCAGCAGTGGTGGGACGAGCAGAACGTCCTGCACCGCTACCTGCATCGCAACGAGCACAGCGACAAGCAATACGCGTTCCTGGATGGTCCCATCACCGCCAACAATCCTATGGGCGTGCATCATGCCTGGGGACGCACCTACAAGGACCTGTACCAGCGCTACAAGACCATGCAGGGCTACAAGCAGCGCTACCAGAACGGCTTCGACTGCCAGGGACTATGGGTCGAGGTCAACGTCGAGCAAGAGCTGGGCTTCAAGAACAAACAGGAGATTGAAGAGTTCGGCATCGCCGAATTCGTGCAATTATGCAAAGATCGCGTCTTCACCTTTGCCAAACGCATCAGCGAGCAATCTATCCGCCTGGGCTACTGGATGGACTGGGGCAACGACTACTACACGCTCTCAGATGAGAACAACTATACCATCTGGACGTTCCTCAAGCGCTGCCAGGAGCAGGGCCTGATCTACAAGGGTGTCGATGTGATGACCTGGTGTCCGCGCTGCGCTACTGGTATCTCGAACATGGAGACGCTCGCCGAAGACTACCGCGAGACCACTCACCTGAGCCTCTATGTGCGCCTGCCGCTGCTCGACCGGCCCGGCGAATACCTGCTGGTGTGGACCACCACGCCCTGGACGCTGGCGGCCAACGTGGCGGCGGCGGTGCATCCCGACCTGGCCTACGTGAAGGTTGAGCAGGACGGCGCGTTCTACTACCTGGCCGAGGACCGGCTGCAGGTGCTCAAAGCCCTCCAGGGACACGACAAGGGCGATGCCCACGTCATCGAACGCCTCAAAGGCAGCGAGATGGTTGGCTGGCGCTTCCAGGGACCGTTCGATGAACTCCCGGCGGAGCAGGAGGTTGTGCATAGCGTCGTACCCTGGAAAGATGTCAGCGCTAGCGAAGGCACCGGCATCGTACATATCGCGCCAGGCTGCGGTCGCGAGGACTTCGGTCTCTCGAAGGAGTTTGGCCTGGCCGTGGTCGCGCCGGTGGACCAGTTCGGCGTCTACATCCAAGGCTTTGACTGGCTCACAGAGCAGTACGCGCCTGATGTGGCACAGCAGGTGGCCGACAACCTGACGCAAAAGGGCCTGCTCTATCGCGCGCAGAACTACAAGCACCGCTACCCGATCTGCTGGCGCTGCAAGACCGAGTTGATTTTCCGCCTGGTCGACGAATGGTTCATCTCCATGGAACACCTGCGCTACCAGATCATGGATGTCGTGCGCCAGGCCACCTGGATTCCCGCCTTCGGACTGGAGCGCGAGCTGGACTGGCTGCGCAACATGGAAGACTGGATGATCTCCAAGAAGCGCTACTGGGGCCTGGCACTGCCGATCTACGATTGCCCACAATGTGGCACCTTCGAGGTCATCGGCAGCAAAGAGGAACTGCGTGAGCGCGCGGTGTCCGGCTGGGAAGAATTTGAGGGCCACACCCCCCATCGTCCCTGGGTCGACGCGGTAACCATCCTCTGCAAACAGTGCGGCACGGAGGTCTCGCGCATCAAGGATGTGGGCAACCCCTGGCTGGATGCCGGTATCGTGCCCTTCTCGACGCAGCACTATCGTACAGACCACGACTACTGGCGGCAATGGTTCCCGGCCGACCTGGTCACCGAGTCCTTCCCCGGCCAGTTCAAAAACTGGTTCTACGCCCTGCTGGTCATGAGCACGGTCATGGAGCAGACCACGCCATTCAAGACGCTCTTCAGCTACGCGCTGCTCATGGGCGAGGATGGCTCGCCTATGCATAAGTCGAAGGGGAACCTGGTGGTCTTCGATGACGCCGCCGAGCGCGTTGGGGCCGATACCATGCGCTGGCTGTATACTAACCACATCCCTGAACAGAACCTCAACTTCCCGCGCATTCCTTCGCCAGAGGATATGCAGGAGGCGGAGCAGAACGGCAGGCCCGTGCGCCTGAACGAGAAGTGGGTGCTAATACGCCGCACGCAGGAGAAGATCTGGAACATCTACTGGTTCTTCGTGACCTACGCCAATATCGACCACTTCGATCCAAGCCAGCACCAGCTTCCAGTCTCGCAGCGCAGCGCGCTGGATCGCTGGATCGTCTCCGAGCTGCAACAGACCATCAAGACGGTCACCCAGGGCCTAGACGCGTATGACAGCGTGAAACCAACGGCGGCCATCCAGGAGTTCCTGGACGACCTCTCGAACTGGTACCTGCGCCGCAGCCGCGAGCGCATCTGGAAGTCAGGACTCGACAACGATAAGGTCGCGACCTACCTTACGCTCTACGAATGCCTGACAACGCTCATCACCTTGATCGCGCCCTTCATGCCCTTCACAACGGAGGAATTCTATCAGAATCTGGTGCGCGGCGTCAACGAGCAGGCCCCGCTCAGCGTGCATCTCTGCGACTGGCCGCAAGCGAACGAGAGCCTGATCGATGAGCAGTTGACCAGCGAGACGCACCTGGTGATGCGCGTCGTGGGCCTGGGCCGCTCAGCGCGCGAGAAGGCGCAGATCAAGGTCCGCCAGCCGCTCAACGCGCTCTATGTGCGCGTGCCGAGCCAGGTCGAGGGGGAGGCGTTGACGCGCCTGAAGGGCCAGGTGCTCGAAGAGCTAAACATCAAACGTCTGGAACTGATGAGCGCCGACAGCGATATGCTGGCCTACACGCTCAAACCCCAGGTGAAGATCCTGGGCCCCAAGTACGGCCCCCTGGTGCAGAAGATCCTGACTACCATCAAGGCCCTCGACGCGCATGAGACCAATGAGGCCGCCAGGGTACTCAGCGACACGGGGCGCCTGACGCTGGCGGTAGATGGCTTCGATGGCCAGCAGGTCGAACTGAATGCCGCCGAGATCGCCGTGGTCTCCACTGCGCGGCCTGGCTTCGTGACGGCGGAGGAGCACGGCTACATCGCGGCCCTGGAGACGACGATCACGCCGCAGTTGCGCGAAGAGGGCCTGGTGCGCGACCTGACGCACTATGTGCAGGATATGCGCAAGAGGGCGGGCTTCAATATCGAAGATCATATCCGCCTCACCCTGTATACCAGCCAGGAACTGGCAGATGTGCTCAACCGGCACACAAAGACGCTGCAAGCTGAAACGCTCGCTGATACTCTGCTGATCAGTACCGACACGCCGCCGCCAGCCAGCGACCACGAGATCTACCGCGAGAAGATCGCGCCCACCTCGCAGAAGAAGCTGGAAGGCTATAGCATCGAGACGGTATTAGGCAAGCTGTCCCGGCCTGTGTAGTGGCGATGGCTGGCCCATTTGTCGATACAAAATCAGGTGTCGTGTTGGAAC
>JALYVR010000508.1 GCA_030853145.1 Chloroflexota bacterium
CGCCTGCCGAGTTCTGGCAGGCGCTGCATGCCTGTGTGACCTCACAACGCTCCTCTCTCCCTCCCATGTTGTATGCCAGACCGAAGCGTGCGCCTGCTATGAGACGGCGAGCGATTGATGCTGACATAGCGACCCACGAGCATATACGATGGCACACCACGCGCGCCGGTAAAACGCGTGTCTTGCTTCCTGTCGTGCTGGCGCTGCTGCTTTTTGTGGGTATCGGGGCCTGGTTGCATACCATGTCTCCCAGCTATGTTCACCAGGTTGCCATGTCTCCTAGCCATGCTCACCAGCCAGCCATGCCTTCTCCAACGAGAACGCTGCACACCACCTCCACCATCGTGCCTCCCGCTGCAGCATATCCGACCCTGGCTACGCTCTATGTTGGAAGGCTGCACAGCCTGCTGACGGGCGTTACCACGGGGATGACCCTGAGTGTACAACAAAGCAACCAGGTTATCAAAGGCGATTTTGTTGAAGACCGTATACACACCCCATTCACGGGCGTTCTAGATACCTCGAAGCATGTGCTGATTACCGTCATAGAGCACGCGGGGCCACTCTTTTTTGAAGGCCAGGTGCGCTCCGACGGCAATCTCGTGGGAAACTATTGTCGCGTTGACCCGGTTGGGCAGTGCGCGGGTGATTATGGTATCTGGAGCATTGGTCCTGCAAAATAGGCGTACGTGTACGCCTTTAGTCCTGCAACAGGCTAATTATGCCCCATATGTCTCCCCTGGTGTGTCTTGTTCGCACTCGGCCAGGCGCCGTCGCAGGTATGCCTGTTCAATCTCGTTCTGACAGAGTTCCAGCGCCTCTGTATAGGCGCTACCGGCCTCGCGCATCTTGCCCGCGCGGCGCAGGAGGTCGGCGCGGGCGGCGTGAAAGAGGTGATAGCCCTGTAATGCAGGTGTGTTCTCGAGCTGTGCAAGCAGCGCGAGGCCGCGATAGGGACCATCAGCCATGGCGATGGCCACGGCCCGGTTGAGTTCGATTACCGGCGATGGTGTCATCTGTGCCAGGGCGCCATACAGCAGCGCGATCTGCGGCCAGTCCGTGTCTTCAGCGCGTTCTGCCTGGGCATGCAAGGCGCTGATGGCCGCCTGCACCTGGTAGGGACCAGGATGCCTCATGCGCACAGCCTGGTCCAGGATGTCCAGACCTTCCTGGATCTCGCGTCGATCCCATAATGAGCGGTCCTGTTCTTCCAGAATGATCAACTCGCCCTGGGGGCCGACGCGCGCTTTGCGTCGAGAGTCATGCAAGAGCATGAGCGCTACCAGCCCCATGGCCTCTGTTCTATCACTGGTTGCCAGTTCATGGCCCATGAGCGTCGTCAGTACACGCCCCAGCCGGATGGCTTCGTGGCAGAGTTCCTGGCGCACCAGGCTCTCACCGCCGGTGGCGGCGTACCCTTCGTTGAAGATCAGGTATAACACATAGAGCAGGGCATTCATGCGTTCCGCCAGCAGGTCGCTCGGCGGCACACGATAAGGGATACCAGCATCCCTGATCTTGCGCTTGGCGCGTACTAAACGCTGGGCCATCGTCGGCACCGGCACCAGGAACGCGCTGGCTATCTCCACGGTAGACAGACCGCCCAATGTCTGCAATGTCAGCGCGACCTGCGCCTCCAGTGCCAGGGCGGGATGGCAGCAGGTAAACATGAGCTTGAGGCGCTCGTCGGGAATGGTAGTGTCATCCATCTCCTGTGGATCACCTCCTCTTTCTTGCATATCCAGGATCTGCATAAGCTCCTGTTTACTTGCCAGTGTGTGATTGCGGCGCAAGCGATCAATGGCCTTGCGGCGCGCGGCCGTGGTGAGCCAGGCGCCGGGATTGTGGGGTACACCTTCGGTAGGCCAGCGTTCAAGAGCTACCAGCAGAGCATCCTGCAAGGCATCCTCGGCCAGTTCAAAGTCGCGCACAGTCGCGATCAAGGTGGCGAGTATCTTGCCCGCCTCCTGCTGAAACGTACTGGCGATGATGTGTTGGATATGCATGTCGCTCAAGGCCGCTGTGTCCCCGCAGTTCCTATACGCTGCTGCCTCTAGGCAAAATCCATAATCGGGCGAATCTCAATTGAGCCAACAGATGCGCCAGGGATCTTCGCCGCCAGCCCAATGGCCTCATCCAGATCCTTGCAATTGAGCAGATAGTAGCCGCCCAGTTGCTCTTTCGTCTCCGCGAAAGGCCCATCGGTGCTCAACGTCTTGCCATCGCGCACGCGCACCGTTGTCGCCGTGGAGGTGGGCATAAGGGCCTCGCCGCCAAGAGAGACGCCTCGCGTTTGTATCTCCTCGCCAAAGGCATTATAGCCCTGGTACTGTTCCGCCTGGACCTGCTCGCTGAGCCGGGTATCGGCAACCTCGTCAGTATAGATCAATAGAAGGTAACGCATCAGATTGTTCTTCCTTTCTCATCTATCGCGTTCAGGAAATCTTCTTTCCTGTTTATACGACGAATGGAAAGTGGCCAAATCGACACTGCCTGGCGGGCTAAAAATCATGATATAATCGGGAGAATACATGATAAAGGGCAGTTTATGAGCCGAGCTGGGCTGGCCTACTGAACCTATCCTTATTTTTATACGAAGCGAATGGTATTATCCCAAGCAACAACCGATCAAGAGGAAAATCGATGCAACAAAATCAAGAAACGGTAGCAACTCCTTGCCCGAATTGCCAGGCAGACGGGACCAGGCGTACCTGGAGAACCGTAACATATGTGAAAGTGTTTTCTGATGCCCATAAACTCAATGGCTCAGAGATAATGGCCCTGGTCTGTGCGAATTGTGGCTATATTCAACTCTTTACTAGCCCCCAAGACTTTACCACAGGTAAGGCGTAATGATGATTCCTAAAGACTCTTTCAAGCCATATTGAGAGAAAGAGCCTGGGAAAAATCTTCTTCTCCGGGAGATGCCAAAATGAAATGCCTCTCCCACGCTTTCTGTGTTTGTGGTTGACACTACCTAAAGTGGTCTAAAAGTCATGATACAATCAGAGAAAATATACCATAAGTCACAGTTCACGAGCAAAACCGGCTCTCTTGCACCTTGCCTTATCTTATGTGTGGAAATTGGCGGGAGAAGGCGATGGCGACGCATCCGCAACGCGATGAACTGCATGGTATCCCTATCACGGAAGAGGCATTTGAGCGGTTGGTGAGCGCTGAAAGCCCCTATCACTATGAACTTATTGATGGGGCTCTCTATGATATGACTGGCTCAACTCCGGAGCACTGTGTTATTGCTTCGAACGTCGAGTTTCTCCTGCGTGAGCAATTTGGCAGGAGTGGGCCGTGTCGCACCCGCTGGGATCAATACGTGGCGATCCCAGGGAAGCCCCCGGTGGTCCCGGACGTTGTGCTGACCTGTGATCGAGCGGATTGGGACAAAGATAAGCGCCTGAAACCTTGCTGCGAGACGAATCACCAGATCGGCGATGGGACTGATGACGCGCACGTGTCCCCATCGCCACGCCAACCCCGCCTGGTCAGAGATGGACGGGCATCCCTGGAGCGTGCCCTGTTCCAAGGCCGACCCAGCTTGCCATCCTCCTTGTCGCTGGCCTGCGGGTGCCCTGCCCCAAGGCCGATACATGATGGTGTCTCAACAAATGCTTGTAAACGGCGCCTCTACGTTTTTCGCCTCTACCCCCTACCTTTCACGTCCATGGGTACGCCAGACCCTACGGCCTGTCCGTAGACGCGCTATCGCGTAGCGGCGAGGCTGGATCATCGCGTAACATGTTGAGCAGGCGCGCGTTGACATCGACAGTCATGGTGCTGGCAGTGGCCAGGATACGCGCGCGCTCCTCTTCGGTGAGATCGCTGGAGGGGTCCCAGCCGTAGCGTTTGAGATCGATGCGCTCGTCTGCGGAGAAGCTGATGCCCTCTGCCTCCAGCAATGCGCGCATCCGGCCCCGCTGACCAAATGCCCAGCTCCCTGACAACTCGCCCTTGCTATTCACAACGCGCTGCGCCGGCACTCCCTCTGGCGTCTCGTGCATAATCCAGCCGATCATGCGCGCGCCACGGGGGTACCCAAGAGTTTTCCCGATCCAGCCATACGTTGTGACGCGGCCTGCCGGACAGGCCTGCACCAGGGCAAAGACGCGCGCCATCAGGCTTGCAGCTTGATTCTGCGTAGGGGTTACTTCGTCGGACATATCGTTCACCAACCTTTATTGCACATTATTCATGTGTATGCACACACCTGGTGTGCTATAATCGTTCTATAAACTTCCTCGCTGCTTGCAAGAATATAGCATGCCTTGTCAGGCTGTTCAAGAGAGGGATCTCGAAGATGACACTTTTTCCTCAGTACCGTCCTGTTACTCTGGCGCGCCGGGGGATGGTGGCGGCACCACATTACCTGGCGGCGCAGGCCGGACTGGACCTGTTGAAGGCCGGTGGCAGCGCCATCGATGCCGC
>JALYVR010000509.1 GCA_030853145.1 Chloroflexota bacterium
CGGCATTGGCCTTCTGCTCGATCAGTTCGTAGTAGTATTCCAGGATGCGGCCAGCAACCTGGGGCCAGGCATAGGCGCGGCTCTTCTGGATGCCCGACTGGATGAAGCGTTGGCGCAGATCCTCGTTAGCGAGCAGGCGGCCGATAGCAGCGGCAAGTTCCTGGCTATCGCGCGGGGTGGTCAGCAGGCCATTCACGCCAGGGGTGATCACGGTCCCATAGCCCTCGATATTGCTGGCGACGATGGGCACGCCGGAGGCCATAGCTTCCAGCAAGATCACACCCAGGCTCTCGCTGCCGGTGGCGGGCGAGCAAAAGATATGGGAACTGGCGAAATAGCGCGGTAAATCTTCCTGGGAGGCATAGCCGGTAAAGATCACATCTTGCCAGCCGCGACGTTCGACAAAATGCTGAAAGCCGCGCCGCAGGCTGCCATCTCCCACAAAGAGGAAGCGCGTATTCGGATGGCGCTCGCGAATGCCGGGGATAGCGCGCAGCAGGTACTTTGCGCCCTTGCGTTTCTCGAAGCGCCCGACAAAGAGGATATTCTGTTTACCATCCATGTATTGTGGGAACGGGGCGACATGCGGGTTGAAGCTCTCAAGGTCGATCCCATTGGGAATGAGACGATACTCGGAAGCGAAGTAGCGCGAGACAAATTGATGCGCCACTCTGGAGACGACGATGCGCCCAGAGAGGCGGCGGAAGTACGGGCGCAAGAAGGGGTGTGCCGAGGCATAGGCCAGGTACGGTGTGGAGCTGAGGCCCAGTCCGGCATAGGCATGAAACGTCCCTACATTGATGGCGCGCGAGAAGCGCAGCACGGTCAGTGGGAGACCAGGGATCAACGGCTCATGCAGATGGATCACATCAAAACGCTCGTGCTGCAACACTGAGCGCACCCGCCGCCCCAGGTACGGGTTTAAGGCCACGCGCGCAATCGACCCATTAAACGGCACAGGAGACGCCCCGGCCATTTTATACACGTGCTCTTCGGCCAGCTTACCCTCGTCCCCAGCCCGCGATACCGGCGCCAGAATGCGCACATCCTCACCCATCTTCAGAAACTGGTCTGCCAGGTGATGAACATGCTCACGTACTCCGCCTGGATAACTCCAATCATACGGTGTGACAATACCTATTTTCACGCGTCGCTCCCCGCTCTTCTTTTTATAGAGATGCGACTGCCTGCTTGCTACACTCTATCTACACTCTGCGAACTGGCCGGCGACCGGATCAGGCGGCGCGCATCCGCCGGCCGCGCGGGTTATGCTTGCTGAAATGATGCCGGGCCAGGTGTAGATAGTCATGTACATGCCAGAGTTTTCCGCCGGGTGCAGTAAGACCGGCCTCAATACAGGCACGCACATCGAGTGCGTTCTTCCCCTCGAACCAGGTACAGCCGCGTCCAATAGCATTTAATGTGTGGGCATCGCTATTCCCCACCTCTGGCAAGTTATACACTTCACGATTGACGCGCATCGCCAGGCGATTAGCATAGATGCCGCAGAAACTCGCGTTCCAGGTCTCTATCCCATCCAGCCATATATCGCTTGCTCCATAGATGCGGTCGAGCACCTCGCGCTGGCAGCTATGGCGGAAGAGACGATGCAAGGGATGGGCCACGATCGCCAGGCCCCCCTGCTCATGCACCAGATCGATGGTGTGCTCCATGCTCAATCCCCGACGAACATGCTTCTCTATGAACAGCGCCAGCAGATGCCCCTCGCTTGTGCTTACCTCTTCGCCGACAACATAGTCGAAACGGTATGACCCCAGTGCCCATAGATCGCGCGCGCGCAGAGAGCCATCTATGCTGTCGTGATCGGTGATGGCGATGACATCCAGGGTGGTTTCATGCTGGACAGTGCGCAAAATTTGCTCGATAGTGGGAATGCCATCGCTATAGGTACTATGCATGTGCAGATCAGCCCGGCCCAGCTTGCCCGCATGATGCGCCTCGATCTGCGTCATCTGCTGGTTTTTCTTTAACATTGCGGTTCCCGTCCTGGGACTTTCCGGAACGCTGCTTGCGCTGTTGCGTATACTTGTAGCCATGTTGCTCCTCAACTATTGACCCTTTGATTATACATCAATCCACACAGGAGCGAACACTACCCATTGCTCAGGATGGGCACCGATGAATCGCTCCGTCATTTCTATGATGCCGCGCATCAAAATATCTGTATCTGCTTGCTGCTCTTCTGGCAATGCCAGCGAGAGCGGCACAAACTCGCCTTCTATCTGGGTGCCATGCGTTCGCCAGCCGAAAGCGCCCACCAGGGCTGCGCCCGTGCGCTGCGCCAGGGCCGCCAGGCCAGCCGGCAAACGGGCCGGAGCGCCGAAGAAAGGAAGGTCAACGCTCTGGCCAATAATCGCACGGTCAGAGGTGAGCAATATCACCTTGTTAGCACGCAGCGATTGCATGATAGCACGCACGGTTGACACGCCGGTCAGCGGCACATACTCCACTCCGTGGCTCCTGCGCACATTGAGCATCAGGTCAAGCATACGCTGATCTTTGAGTGGCTCAACGGGAATAGTGAGCTGGTAGCCATTGATAGCCAGCCATTGGCTCAGGTACTCAAAAGGCCCCACGTGCGCCGAGAAGAGCAGCACGCCTTTGCCTTTTGCCAGGGCCGCTTTGAGATGTTCCTCCCCCGCGATCTTCATGCTCTGCGTCACCGTCTCTGCCGGTATGGTAGGAAGATAGAAGCTTTCCAGGTAGTTACGCGCGCTGTACTGAAACATCTTACGCACGCTCTGTCGCAGACGTTTACGCCCCCCGCGCGTCTCCAGCACATCCTTCCCTAACACATGCACCATATTGATCGTCGCCTGCTTTCGCGCCTTACGCACCACCAGCCAGGCAACCCAGCCAATCACTCTGCTAAGAGGGCGAACTAGGCCGCGGGGCAGGCGCGGAACAAGTACCGTGGCTAACCAGAACAATCTATACATACGTCTCTTTATCGTCTACTATATGTTTCTTTCGTAACATACCATAGCAGTGTTAACATTCCTCAGCAGCCATTATTAAATGACGGTAAAACTCTGTGCAGGCTTTAGCTGTTCCAACTGCGAGGTGGGCCAGAACTGACGAAACATATACCACTGCGTGGGGGATGCGCGTACCATCTCCTCCAGGGTATCATAGATGCCTTGTGTTAAGCGGCGCTCCTCGCTTGCACGCTCAGCGCCTTCCTGGGGGAAGAGAGGGGGAAACGCACAAAAGCAGTATTGGCCGCGCGGGCCATACCAGGCATAGCCGGGCAGGATCGCGGCGCCAGTCTTGATCGCTAGCGTAGCCGGGCCGCTCGGCACGTACGTTGTGCGCCCAAAAAACGAAATCTCCGTTCCCTGTCCGGGCGACAAAGGCCGATCAACGACGATACCCACCACCTGATTCTGCAACAGGACGCGTAGAATACGCCGCGGCGAACCTTCCACGGGGATGAGATCGAATCCCTTATCCTGGCGCTGTCCCTGGATGAGGGTATTCAGGCGCTTATCGCTGAAGGTTTCTACCACTGCTGAGAGGGCGACGCGGCGGGCAACGAAGGCGCCGGCCATATCCCAGTTACCGAAGTGCGCGCTTGTGAGGATCACGCCCCGGCCCGCTTGCAGCGCCTGCTCCAGGTATGTCTCCCACGAAGGCGCACCTCTGGTCATATCACGTCCCAGGCGCTCACTGTCCCTGACATCGGTATTGCCGAAGTTCATGAAATCGGCGGCGTAGCGGCCATAGTTGACCCATGAGGCCAGGGCCAGGTGGCGTACATAGGGGTCATGCGCGGGACGACCAGTGACCTGGGCCATATTCTGCCGGGTCACCAGGCGTTTGGAGCGCCAGGCCAGGTAGCTGCCCGCCCCCACACCTCTCCCCAGGCCGTGTCGTACCGCTTGCGGCGTCCACTTCGCTAACGCACTTCCCCCGCGTGCTAGCCAATAGACTGCTGACACTCATTCCTCCAAAACCGCTTCCGTCTCGATGAGCGATGCACCGATTGGAAGCAAGCCGATAACAATCGCGGGATCGATAAGATGCCCCAGGCGCTGGAGGCAGTACTGGAAGCGCTCTTTGTCCAGGGAGCAGTAGACCTGGCGCCCCGTCCTCCGCGTGCGCGTCAGACCAGCACGCCGCAGCTTGCGAAGATGCCACGAAACGAGCGGCTGGCTGATCTTCAAAAGGTCCGTCAGCGCCGTTACCGTTACTTCTTCCTGGCGAGCCAGGTGATAGACAATCGTGAGGCGAGCGACATCCGCCAGGGCCTTCACCATGGTTTTCAACTCGCGCCAGTCGTTCATCTCATCAAGCATGGGGTCTTTCTTCGCAAAGAGCCTGTCTACTTTTCATAAAGCTTTGTTTATATACTACTTGGTTTTAGCTCGCTTGTCAAGGGAATGACGGCGCTCCTGCCGGTTGAGAACGCAGCG
>JALYVR010000510.1 GCA_030853145.1 Chloroflexota bacterium
GTGATGCCCACTCAGGCTTGTCAACGGCACCCCTCCGCCTGTTGCGCGTTCTTCTCAATCAGCAACACATCATAGAAAGCGCTCTATATAAAAACCTCTCCTTGCAAAAGCCATGACCTCTACGCGGGTCGCAGTGAAACGTTAGCGGCCATTGCCACGCACCAGCAACGCGACGCATTCGATGTGGTATGTCTGCGGGAACATATCCACGGGCTGTGCGGCCACCAACCGGTAGCGCTCGCCGGCACATAGGGTAGCGATATCGCGGGCCAGGGTGCTGGGATCGCAGGAGACATAGCAGATGGCGCGCGGTGCCAGCATCAGCAGCGACTGCAACGCCTTGGGGTGGCAGCCAGCGCGTGGGGGATCAACGACCGCCAGGTCCACGCGCTCGCGCCGGTAGTGTAACTGGCCCAGGAGCCGCTCTAACGTCCCCTCCAGGGTAGTAATGTTGCCCTGGTTGTTGAGCGTCGAGTTGGCACGCGCATCCATAACGGCGCTCGGCTGCGACTCAACGGCGATCACGCGCCCGGCGCGCGTCGCCAGGAAGGCCGAGAAGAGTCCCACGCCACTATAGCCATCCAGCACGATGTCCGAGCGCTGCGGTTCGAGCATAGTAATCGCTCGCTCGACCAGAGTAGCGGCCTGCGTGATGCTGACCTGGAAGAACGAATCGGACGAGACGCGGAAGCGCCGTCCCAGCACGACATCGACCAGATACTCCTGTCCCGCGACCACACGCCCGTAGCGGCCGCCGACGCGCTCAATGATCACGCCGACAATCCCCGGCGCGACCGTAATCAACTCGTGCGCCAGTTGTTGGGGAGCCTCGATTACTGAACCTGGGCGCGCCTGAATGCTGAGTAGCGTGGGTACAGCTTTCACCGACCCATCGGTCGTGCCGACTGTGCCCACGGCCCCCACCGCACCCCGCAGAGAAAATTTCTGAATCATCTCGCCCAGGGAGTCTCCAAAATAATTCATGAGCTTCGCGCGCACGCGCTGGTACACCATATCCAGCGCGGGATGCAAGAGCGCGCACTCATCCAGGTTTTGAATCTCATGGCTTTCGGTCATCTGAAAGCCGACTTCGCAGTCCGGGCCAACCGAGAATTGGGCGATATTGCGGTAATGCCAGGGCGACATACCCGGCGGCATACCGATAGTCGGGTGAACCACCGCGTCTGGCTGCTTGCCAATGCGCACAAGCAACTGGCGCACAATATGAGCCTTCCAGGTCAGTTGGGCCTGGTAGGCAATATGCTGCCACTGGCAGCCGCAATCCATCAACAATGGGTACTCAGGCTCAATGCGCTCCGGCGCGGGACGCAGGATTTCTAACAGGTTAGCACGCGCGTGGCCGCGACGCTCTTCCACAATGTCCACACGCACACGTTCGCCCGGAATGCCTCCGGGCACAAAGAGGACTCGTCCCTCGTATCGACCTACAGCGTCGCCTCCATAGGCAAGATCAGTAAGTTCAACGTCAATGCTCATTTTCACCTCGGCGGTCACCTGCACTGTAGAGGCATGCATCCTTGCCATTGCCTGCTCGATCCCGATGAGCGACTGCAAGAACAATCCCTACATAGCGCATCGAATGTGTCCGTCCCATCTTTCCAACTTTTCTAATTCAGGTGTCAACTGGCCAGTGCAGAAAGCAAGCAAGGAAGCATGCTCACCTGGTCTCTTCCTTGCCGGCTCAAGAAACTGTCTGCCTGCGAAAAACGCGTTCACAATGTCAAGGGGTGTCTGGGCTGGCCATAGAGCCGAGTACCGAAGCGGCTGAGCAGGACGGCACCAAGTCCTAACAGTCCTGCCGCGATACTAATGAACCAGCCGATATAAGGTAGAGAGCCTGCCAGTATCAATATCGTCAAGCCTACGATCACTTGCACAGGGCGCGTATTGCGTTCCGGCGCCAGCCGCTGCACAACATATTCGCCGATCAGCCATCCAATGGCCACTGTACCTAGCGCCCACGCCGCGATGAGTCCTAATGCTACTATAATTGCAAGCGGAATAGGTAGAATGAGCGCGATCAATACAATCAGCAGAGCTGGAGCGAGCGGCGCGCTGAGCAGGCCAATGATCAGGCTGCGCTGCCCCCGGCTCACGATGGTTGTGCGCACGAACATGACGTGTTCAGGGAGCAGCCAGGTGAGCAGCAGGCCGAGCGCGATCCAGGTGAGCATCGACCAGAATGGGAAGGTAAACCCACCGTGGCCCGCAAATAGCCAATCGAAACGCTGCGTATGATCAATGACTGCTCCATCCAGTTGTGCATCGTTCCCGCGCGCCCACTGGCCTCCATAGAGATGGATATCGCCATGGACATGAGAGCCGTTCTGCAATGTGACAAGACCGCCATACTGGTTGATAGTCCCGTCGATCGTGCCATCGATAATGACATTGCCCCCAAAGGTCACTACATTGCCTTTTACCTCTCCGTCCATCACCACTGTGCCACCAAAGGAGATCAGGTCGCTACAAACCACTTCGTTGTTGTTGACAACAACATTGCCTCCAAAGGATGGTCCATGGTGTCCCGGAGTACATTCACCTCCCCCGGTCTGTGCCTGCTTACCTTGAGTGGGAATGGGTGGGGTGAGCCATGTGAGCAGCCTCCAACCTCCACCTGCTACGCATGCCAGCACGAGCAAAAGCCCGATCAAGATAGGCAAGAAGCGTTGTGTTCGCGTGACGTTTCGCATATATATAGAAACCCTCTGCTCCCTGTCATGGTTCCCCAACCATGACCCTCACCCTTCAGGCCTCCTGCGGATAGCGCATCAGGCGAAGCCACATCCCCATCATAAGCACAAGCACGAATGCTATACCAACTAAGAGCCAGTTGTCGCGTGTCACCAGGACCAGTCCCGTTTGTAGAGACTGCACAAGGACAATCAGCACCTCTGCGACATCGCCAAGCGGCATAAGCATCCTCACCACCAGGTCCGGCTGGACAATGGTAATGGCGAGTAGGAGCAACGGGATACTGCCGATGGTAAACAGGATAATGCCGGCCAGCGAAGGACCAACAACAAGCATGCGGGACAGGCGCGACCGCTGCCGCGTGCGCAGGTCCTCTAGCTGCTGCGTGATCTGCTGCCGTTGCCGCACCGCTTGCATGATACGCTCGGTGGAGATGCTGGCATAGACAGGAGAGGCCCCCGCTACTAGCAGCCCATCCATGCTCCTGAGCTGTTGGCCATAGGCTCGGCAAGCAGAACACTGCTCCAGGTGCTCCTGAAGCTGTGCTGCCTCTGACGGCGTGAGGTCTCCATCACGCTGAGCGGCCAGCCAGAGTTTAGCGTCGCGGCAACGCATCAATCTCCTCCTCCTGACTGGCAGTATCCTGACGCATATAGCGTGCGAGCAGTTCGCGGGCGCGATGCAGGCGCGCCTTGACCAGCGGCTGTGTCAGGTTGAGCGCGGTAGCGATCTCATCATAGGAGAGATCGTACCAGTAGCGCAGGACGATGACGGCACGGTACTTGCTGGGCAAACGCTGCAAGTAGTGTTGTATCTCGTCGTGCTGCTCACCTTGCAGCGCCGACTGTTCAGGCCCGGTACCCAGGTCGCTGATCCATTCCAGGAACGGCACGTCCTCCAGGGGCAAAGCCAGAAAACGGCGTCGCCTGAGCTGATCGATTGCCAGGTGAGAGGCAATTGAAAAGAGCCAGGTGCTGAACTTGTGAACAGGTTTATAGGTAGCGAGCTGTGTATAAGCGCGCACAAAGGCCTCCTGCGTCACATCCTCCGCCTCTGTCACATTACCCAGCATGCGATAGGAAAGGTTCTGCACGGCGTCTTTATATCGCTCGACGAGCACTGAGAAGGCATCTTGATCGCCGGCAAGTATCAGCTCGGCAAGCGCTGCATCGCTCAACTCCTCCACAATCGTCCCCTGCGCGCATCCTCTGGATGGATTTTGTACCCCCACTAGACTCTGACTGCTCATTGATCGACTTCCGCTTGAAATACGCTGCGAAGTCCCTCCTGTTCCTCTCTTACGACCCTGACGTGTCTCGCGTGCTGGTGCTGCCAGCGATCCAATAGCGGCCCCCAGCGTACTTGAAGCTCGCACTGTCGATTCCATGTCTTTCACCGCTCTTTATCTTCATTCTATTTCATGCATATACAGAGATAGACAGAAAAGTTCCCGTCACGAAGACATACGAGCGGCAAATAAAAAAGTTGTAATCTTCTCAAAGAAGTGTAACATGAGTGTGGGCCTCTGAGCAAGAGGGAAGTACTTCGGGTATAGTTGAAAGGCACGTAAATGGCAATGAGTACCACACATAACACAGATGACTACGGGGCGCAGGCCAGCGGCGCCCCTACACGAAAAAACCCGATCCGCACCCATCCGCGTAGGGACCCGACCTGGCAGTCGTCCGTAGGGCGTGGCTTGCCTCGCTGTCCTGTTA
>JALYVR010000511.1 GCA_030853145.1 Chloroflexota bacterium
GATGGTAGGGCCATCAGGGCACGCCACCTTGCCAATGCGAACCAGGCGCCTCGCATCGTTTCCACCTCTGGAAGTGTACGAAACGATTTGAAGAGACTATACGTGCCATATGTGAAGTCAATTTCTTTGCCGTGGAAATGCATTATGAAAATAGCGCACATCGCGCCTCCGTGGTTGGCGATACCGCCTAAGAATTACGGTGGCACCGAAAATGTCATCTATACCCTGGTCGAGGAACAGGTCGCGCAGGGACACGATGTGACCCTGTTTGCGCCTGGCGATGCTAAAACATCGGCAAACCTGGTCTCATTCTTTCCGCAGTCTATTCTCACCGCCGGTGAGTCCTGGCAATCTCATCTCAAAGCGTACTATCATTTCCATAGCGCCGTAGAAGCGCTCGAGGAGCAAGATTTCGATGTGGTGCATATGCACCTGTCTTCAGCCTCGGACCTGTATCTTTTCCCGCTCACGGCCTCGCTTGCCGTACCCACCGTCACCACGCTGCATAGCCCGTTTCCTTTCGATATCACGCCCAAAAGTCGTTTAGGCAAGGCCGATGAGTACTATATGCAGTGGCTTACCTCGGCGCCTATGGTAGCGATCAGTCAAAGCGCCAAAGATGCAGCGCCAGATACCCTCAATTTTGTGGGTGTGGTGTATCATGGCTTGCCGGTCAACGATGCTACTCCCACAAAGAAGACGCGCAGCCAGGAGAATTTCCTGGCGTGGCTGGGACGTTTCTCGCCTGAGAAGGGGGCACACCTGGCTATTGAGGCCGCTGAGCGGGCAGGCATGCCTATTGTGCTGGCCGGGACCATCGACCGCTACCGCCAGGAGTCGCTGCGCTATTTCCACGATGTGATCGAACCGAAGATTGATAACAAGCAGGTCAAGTATATCGGATCGGTGAACTTGAAGCAGAAGTTGCACCTGCTGGGTCGCGCATACGGTTTCCTCAACCCGATTGAGTGGGAGGAACCCTTTGGCATGGTGATGCTTGAGGCCATGGCGGTGGGTTGCCCGGTGATCTCGTTTGCGCGCGGCGCTGCCCCTGAAATCGTGGTATCTGATAAAACAGGCTTCCTTGTGCGCGATGTCGATGAGATGGTAGCAGCTATTCCCAGGCTTGAGGAGATCAATCGCGATGCAACGCGTTCGCACGTGCAGCAGAATTTCTCGGTGGGTGTCATGGCTGAGAACTATACACAGGTCTACCAGCAGGTGATAGCAGCTCGTAAGGACGCGGCCCATCACGTCAGCCCGGATGGCTCGCCTGGCGCAGAGGCGCACATTGTAGACGAAACATTGTAGCAGACGCGCTAAAGCGCAGCTTTATGCAGCTTCTATGTTTCTAGCGCAGCGGACGCGATATACCGGGTCCCTGCATGAGATTGGTATGTCGCAAGTACATGTAACGCTCCCTTCAGGAGTTACCATACGAGATCCATCTGGTAATCGCTACACGATTGAGAGCCTGCTTGGCAGAGGTGAGTCCGGTGCTGTCTACCTGGTCCGAGAGCAGCGCCTTCAGCGTGTGTTTGTCCTTAAAGAAGTGATCGACCCCTCCACGCAAGACCGCGAGCGCTTTACCTTTGAAGGCGAGGTCCTGAAACGCTTGAAGCACAGAGCGTTGCCGCGCGTCTATCGCATATTCGAGCACGAGAAACTCCGGCGCGCCTATCTGCTTATGGATTATGTGACCGGGAGCAACCTGGAAGACCTGTATAGCAAGCAGCCGACCAAACGTCTTGGGGTGCCGGTGACCTTCACGCTGCTTGCTCCCGTTGTGGATGCCTTGAGCTACCTGCATACGCAAAACCCGCCTATTGTGCATCGAGATATCAAACCCGCGAACATCATTATATCGATATCTACCAGGGAAACGGTGCTGGTGAATTTCGGTATCGCTAAGCAGTATATACCAGATGCCACCACGGCCCTTATCCGGCGTGGCACACCGGGCTACGCAGCGCCTGAACATTATATGGGCGGGACCAGTCCACGAACCGACATTTACGGGCTGGGAGCCACCTTCTATACTCTGCTGACCGGGGTTGTGCCGCCCGATGTGATCGCGCGCATCATGAAGAAGAAGGGCAGCGACCCTCTCAAACCTGCTCACCTGCTTAATCCGTTGGTGCCAGATGCGCTCTCCGAGGCTCTCAGGCGGGCAATGACCATTCATGCGGACGATCGCTTCGCGACGGTAAAAGAGTTCTGGTGGGAGCTGACCCGACATACGTAGGCTCACCCTTTACACAGCGTCCTGCTATGCATCACAGCAGCCGTTCCCATGCGTGCCAGGCGCCGTCGTACCAGGCGTACTGCAACGCATTGGCCGTGCCGCGCGCGAAGATGCCCATGCGGTTGCCGCCCCAGGAGACTGCGGTGGGGCTGGAGGTGAGGACGCCGCCCAGCGACTCCCAGTCATGCCAGGTCCCGCTGTCGTACCATTTATGCTGTAACGCGGTGCCTATGTCGCGCGCGAAGACATCGAGCCGGCCCGCCCCCCAGGAGGTCACTGTGGGGTCAGCATTGAAGATGCCACCCAGTGGCTCCCAATCGTGCCAGGCGCCATCGTTGCCCCTGTGCCACAAAGCGTTGTCGGCGCCGCGCACGAAGACATCAAGCTGACCCGCGGCCCAGGAGGTCGCTGTGGGAGCAGAGGTGAGGACACCACCCAGCCACTCCCAATCGTGCCAGGTCCCGCTGTCGTACCACCTGTGCCATAAGCTGGTGCCTACGCCGCGCACGAAAATATCCAGCCGCCCCACCCCCCAGGAGATTACGCTAGGATCGGATGATAGCTGGCTCCCCAGGACCTCCCAGCCGCTCCAGGCGCCGCCAGCGTACCATTTGTGCAGCAGCGTGTTGTCGGCGCCGCGCACAAAGACATCAAAGCGGTCCGGCCCCCAGGAGGCGACGACGGGATCGTACGCGAGAGCGTCGCCTAAGGACTCCCAGGCCTGCCAGTAGCCAGCGTAGGTTCTGTGCCATAGAGCATTGTCAGCGCCACGCAGAAACATATCCAGGCGCCCGGCGTTCCAGACAGTGACGCTCGGCCGTGTGTCAATGGCGGTGATGATATGGGGGCTGGTGGGCAGGGCAACAGGCTGCACCCTGGCGGAATCGGGAAGGTGCCTCTGCAAGGGTGCCAGTTGTTGGGAATGCGAGAGCGCGGACCAGATGCCGCTGGCGCCAAGCGCGACTATGCCTACGACGGAGAGGCCGGCGACGACCTGCCGTCTTGAAAGAGGGCGCCGCAAGCCAGAAGGCAGTTGAAGAGGCAGTGCTGGCGCCTGAATGTGATGCAACGTGCCGGCGAGGGGTACGACAGGCTCTCGTTTGCTAGCGAGAGTGTTAGCCACCGTGGCCGAGGAATGCCAGGCGAGTTCGCGATCGGGTTGAGGCGTATCCGGGACTATTGCGGACGGGTGAGTGGCTGGTACGAAGAGGGCCGCCGCTGTAGGGGCGTGCTGCATGGCGTCCGTTGAAACGGCGGGAGCGGATGCGCCGGCCGCTTCTAAGGCGCCGGCAAAATCCCGCACACACGCGAAGCGCGCCCGTGGATCTTTCGCCAGCGCCCTCATCACTACCTGCTCGATGGCCGGCGTCAGGGTCGGAACGCGCTCCAACAGTGACGGAGGAGGTTCCTGCGTGTGCTGGCGTGCGATCTCTATATTGGAGCCGCGAAACGGCGGCACTCCACAAAGCCACTCGTAGACAACTACGCCCAGGGCATACTGGTCGCTCATCTGAGATGACTTGCCGTCAAACTGTTCGGGAGCCATGTACGTCGTTGTGCCGGCTACCCCAATGAGCGTATATCCCTGGTCCACGGGTACACCGGGCGTGCCATCCTCACTGACAGCGATGCCAAAGTCAGCCAGCATCAGAGCCTGATCTGGCCCCAACAAGATGTTCTCCGGCTTCATGTCGCGGTGAATGACCCCACGATCATGCGCGTACTGCAATGCCTGCGCTACCTGCTTGACGTAACCGAGTATCGTCGTTGTTGCTAGCATGCTGCCTTGAGGATGGCGCTGGCGCAGCGAGCCATAGGGTGCGTAGCTCATTACAAGGTAGGGCGTGCTCTCCTCGATGCCGAAATCCAGCACTTGCACTATATGTGGATGCGCGAGGCGCGCGATAGTGCGCGCCTCGGCAAGAAACTGCTCGAAGGCGCCTCTGGTCAGGTGGATCTGTAATATTTTGATGGCGGCCGGGGTTTTGAGGTACATATGCTCGGCCAGGTACACATAGGCGAAGCCCCCCTGGCCGAGTAATTGCATCAGTCGATAGTTCCCCAGTTTCTGCCCTACGCCAGAGACCATCTCGCGGCTCTCCTCCAGACGCTGTTATTGCTGGCGACCTGTTACCCTTTATTGAATGGGTGAGATATGGCCCCCGCGAGGGAGGAC
>JALYVR010000512.1 GCA_030853145.1 Chloroflexota bacterium
GGCCACAGCGATGCCCGCTCCGGTAAGCGCCCGGTAGGCTTCAGCGAACGCGCTCCGGTCGAGAACCTCGAAGGCTACATGGTAGAGTCCCGTGCCATGTGCGGGAGGCTGCGGTGCCTCCGGACCTACCTGCTGCAAGGCGATTTCGTGATGGTACGGTCCTGCCGTAAGAAACGCGTAGTGGCTGCCCACGCGCTCGATCTCGTGCAGCCCCAGAAAGCGCGTGTAGAAGGCGATAGCGCGCTCCAGATCGCGCACTTTCAGGTGCGCGTGCCCGATCTTCGTTATATATGCTGGCATGAGCTTCCCTCTGTGTTGGTTGCTAACAAATCTACTTCTTACAACCGCCCAACCGCACGATATAATTCCCACACAATCGCAGAAGGAAGAGCGGTACAGGGATCACCGGGTCATTGGTGCCATAGGTATCTGATGTGCCTGCCTGGACTTCTTCTTATGCTTCGGCAGGCGCAGGTCGTAGAGGGACCTGCCTGTCTTTGCTACAATCAGTGAGGACAATTGTTGCGTGAAAGAGGCATAATCTTGAGCCGACAGCCTTACCTGCGTCGAGGAGGGCGCACCGCTGGACCAGAGCAAGTTATACGCGCTAAAAGGCTCCGCAACCAGCCAGCAGATCATATTCTCTCCATCTGAAAGCTCAAAAGCCTCCCGCTGCCCAGTGCCTCTAAATGTCACACTGCTCACCAGTGCGAAATAACGCACATCCTCCCAGCGCATCGAGATCGTGTCGCGACCATAGCGTGCGCTTATGCCATCTTCGTCAACTTGCAGCGCGGGCTGTTTATAAAGGAGTAGCCGGTAAAAAATGGATTTGCGATAAAAGATGCAAGCAAAAATTCACCTAGCAGCAAAGACATGACCAGGCTCCAGTGATGGATTTCTTGCAAAGGCTCATAGCCGCGCAGCATACTCTCTACTCCTCTGGATATATGGAGCATATGGTAAATGACTTGAAAAGTGAGCAGGTTTTGCCCTCAATGTTGAGCAATTGACCTCAATCATGAGCACATTGACCCGCGACAGGTGATGAGACCGCTCTACACGCGAATTGTCGAACACCGTTTTTGTACATTCAGTGCTCACTCTTGACTGGATTATGCACCGCAATCCGTAGCTATCTTTGTCAGCAGGCTTGGCGCTCCTCGTTGGGAACTGACGCTCAGAGAATCGGGTATCACGCCCCTTCATGTGAACTTGAATGAGAGAAGCATGAGCTGGAAGTCCTGGGCATTGACCTGATCGAATAGGTCGGTTGATGCTGTATATTCGATCATGACCAGTCTCGTCGAGTCTGAGGGGAAGAGGGTTGCTATCACATAATCCGTATCTCTTGTACTTTTCATCACCTCGTCATTCATCGTCCCAGCTACCTGCGACCATTGCATTCGGTTGATGGTTACCATGCTTGGCACACGTATGAGCTGGAAATTGCCTGCCAACCTCCCCCCTGCGTTTAGGAAAGCTTGCGCGCGGTCTAAGGGAGCAGTAGGAACACTGTCGGTCTCTGTTATTATTGTCATTTTGAGAGTGGCAGGTCCTAGTTTAGGATAGAAAACGGTAGGTTCAGGATCAGAAGAGCTATTTGGACCGAGGAAGGTCCAACCTGGTGGAAACCCGATAGTATATCCATTGCCTACATACCGCGTGAGGGGAGCCGTTGGTGTGGCCGTTGGTCTGGCTGTTGGCGTAGCGGTTATCTGACCACCTGCTGTTGTGCCACATGCTGTCAACAGAGCCAGGAGGCAAAAAATGAAAAGCGCAGAACGTGCCTTGAGAGGTTTTCCCATACTTCATGTCCTTACGAGTATTCGGTCAGCTTTCTCTCGTTATTCTATCATATGCGCCAGTCATATGCGCCAGTTCACTCATTGTAAATTTGATAATGAGCGCTGTCTTCAAGCCATTTTTGTTCACTCTTGAACCCAATCTCACTGTCCGGAATTTACAATTTACGCAAACCGTTAGTCGCATCAGAGGCGGGTTCTCACCAACTTATGAGCATCCTGCTCAACATTGAGGGCAAACGCTCAAGTTTGAGGTCAAAATCCGCTCAGATTTCAGGTCATTTACCAGCATATAATCAGGTCAGCAGATGCTCTTTTATGCTTTAAAAGTGCTATCACGGCCAATCCCAGTTTTCCTGGCGATAGAGCGGCGCGATGGCAATAATATGGGTGCCATCTTTGGACCACGCTAATGCTATGGGAAAAGAAGACGTGCCCCGGTTAAAATTGCGCACCTGCCGCCGCTCGATCACATCCCATACTCCCAACGTGCTCCCAATATCATTGTCTATAGCCACTACCAGGTAGCGGCCATCAGGAGACCAGGTCGGCAAGCCACATGTTTGGGGCACATCCAATATATAGCTGGATATTCCTCCTTGCAGGCGCAAAATATGTATCTGCTGATAGGAGATGGCCGCGATATGCGCGCCATCGGGGGACCAGGCCAGTGTGTCGTGGTCAGTAGTAAGCTGACCATTGAAAGATATCTCTAATTGCATAGCCTGAGTCGGTATATCCCAGATCTGGATACTCCCGGTATGACTATCAGACGTTCCCGCCAGCAGGGCCACCTTCTGGCTATCTGGTGACCAGGCAAACGCTGACTTAGACATATCGGCTGCGTGCGTAAACAAAGGTGTCAATTGTGATGCATCCAGGATAGCGATCCCTCTGCCCTGGAGCAGGCCTATTTTAGAACCATCGGGCGACCACTGGGCCTGGGTAAAGGCCAGGTTGTTACCTGTGTGGCTATGGATCTTTTGTCGCGCCTGCATATCCCAGATATCCAGTGTGATGCTGGTATCGCTTGCGTTGGGAAGCTGGGTCTGGTTCAAAAAATAGGCGTTATCCGCTGACCAGGTAATATTGCTATTAACCGGGCCGGTCTGGAACATGGTCATATACTGGTGTTGATAGTCCCACATATGTAACTGTGTATCCGAGTCAGTGCCTATCAAGGCCATAAAATTGAGGTCAGGGGAAAAGCCCCTGGATACCAGGTCACGAAACGAATCATATGGGTAGTCTTTGCTGTGGAAAGCTACTCTCAAGGACTGGGCTAGTTGCGCAGTGCCAAGGCCGCCAAGCGCCAGCGCTACACCGCTTCCTAGCAGGCCAACGAGGAACTTCCGGCGGCTGGATGGCCGCACAATCTTTACCCCCATCTCCTCCATCAGCATTTGTTGCTCGCGCGAGAGCAAGGGGGCAAGCCGTAACCCTGCTGAGCGCGGTCCTTCTCTAGATGGCTCAGGAGATGGGTCAGGCGCCGAAAGAGGGTGAGCGCAGCGCACGCAATGTGTGTGACTTAGCATATTCGCGGCGCCGCACGTGGGGCATATCAGGACATCCTCCATGAAAGTCCTCCCTGTCTGATATAAGCTCTTATCATTCGTCTTCATCTATATACGCTGTTCTTAGCGTGAAGTCAAATGGTGCAGCCAAAAGGAGTGGACCTCGCGCTCCCATCATCACCGGCGCTAAAACTGAACACCTGGGTAGTTCGTGTCAGAAGCAGAGGGAACATGGCTTTTGCCTCGTGTGACACTGTAATGCCGCTATTGGTTGAGCGAGCATGCGAAAGATAGAGAGAGGTACGATGAACAACACACCCATTGTTTTAGGCTGGCCTCAGTTGATCATTTTTATCATTGGACTTATCGGCCTGGGGCTGCTCATCTCGTCGGTGATGGGCTTGCGTGGGCGCAGGGTTCATCACCCGTACAGGACAGAGGAGGAGGCGCGCCGGGCTGGCTGGTATGATAGGCCCGAACACAGGTATCATCGTCGCCGTCCACGCTGGGGTCGCGGCATTGGCGGTGTGCTGCTCTTGCTGATTGCCATCGGACTGCTCTGGCTGGCCTCCTTGATGCAGGTCTACCTGGGACTGACCGGCGATATCCAGGTGGCCCAGGTACGCGCGGTCCCCACGCAGTTGGCCCACACCATGAGTGTGGAACTGATCCTCTACGATAATAGCGGCAAGCCCAGGTCTGACGATACCTATATCGTGCTCGGCGATGAATGGATGCTGCAAGGCGATATCATTAAGTATCCCTCGTGGGCCAATATCCTGGGCCTGCACTCAGGCTATAAACTGACCCGCCTGGAGGGGCGCTTCGATGATTCCGATATGGAGCGCCATTCCCAGCACAGCGTCGTAGACCTCAATGGCGGCGACGATGGCTTTTTCAAGACGGTGCAGCACCAGGCCTGGGTCAATCCTCTGATAGAGGCGGCCTATGGGAACGCGGTCTTCCTGGCCGCTGACCGCCAGACGTACAATGTGTTTGTCTCACAGACAGGGTTGTATGCCAAGCCTGCGAAGTAGGGAGCGCGCAGGGCGCAGGCCAGCGGCGCCCCTACATGAAAAGAG
>JALYVR010000513.1 GCA_030853145.1 Chloroflexota bacterium
CGCCAGTTCTTCGGCGAACTGGCGGGCTTGTCAACCGCGCCCCTACCTCTTCTTCCTCTTTTGTCAAGGGCGCATCATTCTCCCTTCAAGAGGGGAGGCCTTCCGGTCCATGCCACGCGGATGCGGCTAGCCGGGTCCCTACTGCGGAAGAATCTCGATGCCATGCTTGCGACACACGGCAGCAATGTCAGCTCGCGTCAGATCTGCCTGTTTGACTCTGACGACTTCATCTACATCCTCAAAGAAGAGTTCAAGTCCAGCCGGTGTGGCAACACCCAGCAAACGGCCAGTCGTCTGAGCGACATTCAGGAAACTATGGGGCAGTCCTTTGGGCATATAGATAGAGTCTCCTGCTCCAAGAGTACATTCCTGCTCGCCGCAGCGAAAATGAAACGTGCCTTCGATGACATACATGTTCTCGTTCTCGCGGCTGTGGGTATGAGCTCGTGCCCCGCCTTCTGGGGGCGCAATGATTTCATACGAGGAATAGGTGCCACCGGTATCCTCGCTGCGCATCATAATGTCGGTACGCACACTAAAAACCTGGGCCGTTTTGCGCTCATTCGCGGTCACGACCTTGCCTGACTGTAGGGGTTGTTGCATTGTTTTTCTCTCCCATTGTTGCTTTCCAATGGAGGTCCATACTCATCGTATGTGTACTGCCATGCCGCTTGCGAGCACAATAGAAGCGCGTTGGGGTTCTCGAAAAGGCTAAAAAGCAGACGCGCGCTCGTGAGCATTCGGACCTCCACGACTTCAAGGCACAATACGCCCTTGAATATGCTGTGGGTCCTGCTTGCGCGTCGAACAGTAAGCTCTCGTGGGGATGCGAGAGCCGGTCGGGCTTACCTTACCGACCAGCCTTTTTCAGCAACAAAATTATACGTTGCCAATACGGATATGTCAAGGGTACATTCTTTCCCTGTCCTCCCTGCTATAGAGAGGTCCCATGCGCTATCAGAGACAAAACCACACCACCAATCTAACCTGCTGATTCCCAAACAAGTCAGCCAGGGCATCCATAATACGATAAAGCGTTTGCCACCCTTTATGGAAGTGCATGATCTCCTCAGCAAATGGTTGAAGTTCTGCATGGAGAGCCTTATTCTGGCAGCAGCAAGGCGAGCGCCCGCTCGTAGGCGGTGAGCGCCTGGCTGCTATAGAGGACCATCGTGACCTTCTTCAGGTGGGTTGGTTTGCTGATATGCGCGATGATCGTGCGCAGGGCGATGGTCGCGGCCGGCGCCAGAGGATAGGCATAGACTCCGGTGCTGATCGATGGGAAGGCGATGCTCTCCAGCTTGTGCTGCTCGGCCAGGTCGAGACAGACCTGGTAGGCGCCTGCCAGCAGGCGCTCCTCGTTCTCGTGTTGACCATAGATGGGTCCCACGGCGTGGAAGACGTATTTTGCGTGCAGCTTGCCGGCCGTGGTGGCGACCGCGCTCCCCGTCGGGCAGCCGCCTTTTTCGCGACAGGCCTCCATAATCTCTGGTCCACCGGCGCGGTGGATCGCGCCATCGACGCCCCCACCACCGGCCAGCGCCGAGTTCGCCGCGTTCACAATGGCATCGGCGCGGACCTGCACGATGTCTCCCTGGATCAGCGCCAGGGTCACGCCGTTGATTGTGCGCTCACTCATAAACTATCTCCTCATCTAGAGGCCATACTGTCAGAGACCAGGGATGCTATAGCAGCATCCCCAGCGGCTCCTCCAGCATGCGCTTGACCAGTTGCAGGAAGCGTGCAGCGGTCGCGCCATCGATGGCTCGGTGATCGCATGAGAGGGTCACCTTCATGCGGTCGCGCACCACTACCTGTCCATCCACCACGGCGGGCGTCGGCGTAATCGAGCCAACGGCGAGAATGGCAGACTCCGGCGGGTTGATGACGGCCGTGAAGCTGTCCACATCGAACATCCCCAGGTTGCTTATGGTGAAGGTGCCGCCGCTGAAATCTTCGGGCCGCAACTTCCCGGTGCGCGCGGCCTCAGCCAGCTTACGCGATGCGCGCGCAATATCGAGCACCCCACGCCTATCGGCATCGCGCAGCACAGGCACAATCAGCCCCTCCTCAAGCGCAACAGCGATGCCGACATGTACGCGCTTTTTCTGCAAGAGTCGGTCCTCGGCGAACGAGACGTTCATCTGCGGCATACGCACCAGCGCCTGCGCGACAGCCCGCACGATTAGATCATTAAAGCTGATCTTGACCGGCTCAGGCTCGCCGGTGGCATACGCGTTGATCTCCTGGCGCAGGGCCGCCAGCTTGACCGTATCGATGACGCTGCTGACATAGAAGTGCGGGGCCGTCTGCATGCTCTGGGCCAGGCGGCGGGCGATGGTGCGGCGCATGGCGGTGAGCGGGATCTCAAGCACCTCGTCGGTCTCGCTACTCGTACTCGTGACCAGGGGCGCGTTGGGCGCGGCCTGCGTCACCGGAGCGGTGATCGCGGCGGGCCGCTGTGCTAGCGTCGCCTCGACATCCATCCTGATGATGCGCCCGTTGGGGCCGGTACCGGATACGCGCGTATAGTCAAGCTGGTGCTCCTCCGCCAGGCGGCGGGCCACCGGGGAGATGAAAATACGCTCGCGCTCGCCGGCGCTCGCCACAGTTGCGGACACAGCGGCCAGCGATGGTGGGTCCTGCAGCGCAATACCGAGTGGGCTGGCCGTGGCGGTGAGCGCCTGCCCAGCGCTCGCGACCGGGTCAGCCGCCGGTACGGTTGGCGCGCTATATGAGCCGGCCGTGTACACTGGCAGGGGTTCATCGGCCTTGCCGATCAAGGCAATGCCCGCGCCAACATCCGCCGATTCTCCTTCAGGCACCAGGATCTTGCGCAGGATGCCACTGGCAAACGCCTCCACCTCGATGTTCACCTTCTCCGTCTCGATCTCCGCCAGAAAATCACCCTTTTTTATGGTGTCTCCTTCTTGCTTGAGCCAGCGCAGAATCTTCCCTTGTTCCATAGTATCGCCCATCTTGGGCATTTCTACTGTTTTCATGCTATCACCTGCGTGCCAGGGTTGCCGGCACAATGGCCTTCACGGCTTTGATCACTTCAGCTTTATTAGGTACAGAGATGCGTTCAAGCGCTTTCGAGTACGGCATGGGCACATCGGCGCCGGTCACATGCTGGATCGGCGCGTCCATATAGTCGAAGGCGTGCTCATAGATCAGCGCCGCTAGTCCCTGACCTGTGCCGTAGTACTTCCAGCCTTCTTCAGCGATGACCACACGGTTGGTCTTCTTTACTGAGTCCAGCAACAGATCGATATCGATGGGGCGGATACTTTTGATGTCGATCACCTCTGCCTCGATACCCTCTTGCGCGAGGTCTTCGGCGGCCTGCAACGAGACATGCAGCATACGCGAGAAGGTAATGATCGTCACATGCCACCCCTCACGCTTCACCTCGCCCCGGTTGAGCGGCACGGTATATTCAACATCCTCGTCGGGTACCTCACCTTTGACATTGTAGAGCAACTCGTGCTCAATGAACAGCACAGGGTCGGGGTCGCGCACAGCCGACTTCAGCAGGCCCTTGGCGTCATAAGGCGTGGCGGGCATGACCACCTTCAATCCAGGGATATGCGCGTACCAGGACTCCAACAATTGGGAGTGCTGGGCGCCGCGCTGCGCGCCCCCGCCTGACGGCATGCGCACCACAAAGGGTACGGAGGGCTGGCCGCCAAACATATAGCGAAACTTGGCGGCGCTGTTGACGAGCATATCGGAAGCCAGCAAGCTGAAGTTGATGGTCATGATTTCGAGGATGGGACGCAGGCCGCCAAGCGCGGCCCCAATCGCCGCCCCCGTGATCACCTCTTCCGCCAGCGGGGTATCGCGCACGCGCTTCTCGCCGAACTCTTCAACCAGGCCCTTGGTCACGGCATAGGTGCCGCCATAGCCGGCGATATCTTCGCCCATGATAAAGACGCGGTCGTCGCGCTGCATCTCTTCGCGGATGGCCTCGCGCAACGCGTCGCGGTACGTAATCACACGCATACGTTATGCATTCCTCTCGTAGCGGTAAGCGACGGCTGTCGAGTTATCAACCATGATGTCGGCGTAGAGTTCGTCGGGCGCGGGGTCCGGACTATTCTCGGCGAATTCGGCGGCATCTTCGGCCACTTCAGTGGCCCTGGCATCGTTGGCATCAAGCTCGGTCTGTACCGCGATGCCCTCGTCCAACAGTTTCTTCTCGAAGATGCCGATGGGATCACGCGTGGTGCGCCACTGGTGCTCTTCCTCGCGCGTGCGATAGTAGGCGGGATCGGCCATCGAGTGTCCCCGGAAACGATAGGTCTTGATCTCCAGCAACGTCGGCCCTTCGCCAGCGCGCGCACGCTCGGCGGCGCGCTTGACCGTTTCATAGACGGCGATGACATCCATAC
>JALYVR010000027.1 GCA_030853145.1 Chloroflexota bacterium
ATATCATATTCGTGCAGCAGCGTGGCCAGCGCAACCCCCGCGTCGGCGCTCTCGGCATCGGCCTTACTGCGCTCAATGCTGCGGGTCTCGGCGCTCTCGAACGCCTCAAAGAGCGTATCGGCCCCGTTCGATGCCATATCTGTGCTCAACCTGGCATCGAATGGTTGCCAGCCGTTCTGGATGGGTGGCAGGGTATCGGTGGAGAAGACCCCCTCGACGGTGGCGCGCTGACAGCCGGCGCGCACGAACTCGGCGCCGATCTTGCCTCCCAGGAGCGCGTTGACGGCGTCGATGATGATTGACTTCCCGGCCCCAGTCTCGCCTGTAAAAACGTTAAACAGGCGATGGAAGCTGATATGCAGGTTGTCAATAATGGCGAAATCTTTGATGTTCAGTTCAAGTAACATAGTGCTTTACTGACTACTCATCGTCTCTTAGTTTAGCGTTAATGATTTGATAAAAGTAGGTTGGCGGTCTGCGCCTGAGAAACTGGGTGACGTAGCGGCTCTTCTGTACAGTGACCGTGGCACCGTTTTTGATCGCGCGGTTCATCTGCCCATCGGCCGAGAAGACGCCATCCTGCGCGCCAGTAAATATCTGGAGCCTGACACAGGCCTCAGGCTGCAAGATCAGCGAGCGGTCCGAAGCCAGGTGCGGCGCGATCGGCGTCAGGACGCAGCTTTGCACCTGCGGGTGCAGCAACGGACCTCCCACTGCCAGGTTATAGGCCGTTGAGCCTGTCGCGGTCGAGAGAATCATGCCATCGGCATAGGATGTGTTATAGTGATTTCCATCAATCCAGATACTCACCTGTACCACACGTGGCCAGGTTCCACGCGCGATCACTATGTCGTTGAGCGCTAGAAACTCCTCGCTCTGTCCATCCTGCTCAATCGTGGCATGTAGCATGGAGCGCGTATCGATCCATACCGAGTCGTCGCGCTCTAAATAATGGGAAAGCTTCTCAAATAATTCACGCGGCTCAAGCTCGGTAAGGAACCCGACGCGTCCAAAGTTGACGCCGACTATCGGGACACTCTCGAAGGCGCAGATGCGGGCGGCATGCAGAATCGTCCCATCGCCACCCAGTACTAGCACAAGATCGCATCCCTTGAGTAATGCATCAGGAGACTCTTCCGCCTCATCGCGAGTGTCGATATTGCGAACCTCGTACCCCTGGTCTTTTAACAGGGGGACAAGCTGGGCAGCCACCTCCGTGGTATTTTGTTTGCGACCCTGGTACAGTATCGCGATTGCCTTCACAACCATCTCCAAGCGGACAAACATGACGACAAAAGGACGCTCTCTTCAATTGCTGTCTGCCTACGTAATGGTACGTCATGTCAGGGTGGTTGTCAACTATGCCCACGAGGTATGACATAGGTCCCTACGAAGGATGGAGGTACTCTTCGGCGAGCCAGAGGGCCTCTTCTTTGGAATGGACGCGATCTTCGGCCTGGGCCTCGGCGATATATTCGAGGAGCTGGCCGATGATGGGGCCGGGTTCCACCTGGAGGCGGCGCATGAGTTCGTTTCCACTGATGAGCTGGGGCGGCAGGAAATGCTCGCGCCGGCGGATGTAGCTGTCGAGCAAGAGGCGGACCACCGAGAGGTGCCGCTCCCAGACAGTGGGCGGGCGCTGCTCCCACTGCGGGCCGTAGGTCGCGAGGTGATCGGCCAGCGAGAGCAACGCGACATGAATGCCTGTGGGGCCGAGATCGACAAAGTAGCGGCGAATGGCGCGCGGGGTCACAGGTCCATCCTGTCCCAGTTGTCCTGGACGCATATGGTGAGCCGCGATAAGCTGCGCCAGGCGGCTATCCTGCGTGCTGGTGCTCAGCCGTTTCATGATCTGCGAAGCGAGAGGCACGCCCGCCTGCTGATGCCCATAGAAGTGAATGGCGCCATCTTCGCCGGTGGAGTACGTCGCTGGCTTGCCGATATCGTGCAGGAGCGCGGCGAGCTTCATGCGGGGCGTGCCGAGGTCGGCGAACTGGAAAATGCCCTGCTGCCGCGCCTCCTGGAGCAGGCCCTGGATCTCCGTGAAGTCTGCCCCACTGCTTTGTTGCAGGAGAGGCTGTTGCGCGGCCGGCGCTCCCTGTTGGAGCGCGCTGGCCAGTTGTTCCAATGTATCGACGGTGTGCAGCGAGTGTTCCAGCACATCCCAGCAGTGCGGGCGTGGCTGGGGCATGCCGCGTGCCGGCATAAACTCTGGCATCAGGGTGGTCAGGAGATCAAGTTTATCCAGGACATACAACTGCTCGGTTGCCCCAATGGGAGCCAGGATGGGGTACAGTTCGTCGTGGATGCGCTCACCGGCAACAGTGGGCAGAAGGGTCGCGTCGCGCTTGATGAACTGTGCAGTTGTGGGTTCAATGGCGAGATGGTAGCGCGCGCCCAGGCGGACGGCGCGCAGCATACGCAGCGGATCATGCTGGAAGACGTGTTCATCGACAGCGCGCAACATTCGCGCATGCACATCGGCGCTGCCATGTAGCGGGTCAATCAGGGGAACAGGCTCGCCGCTACTGCCTGGAATTGAGAGGTAGCTCACGATTTCTTGCAGGGGAGCCGCCATGGCATTGATAGTGAAGTCACGCTGGCGCAAGTCATCTTCGATGGTGTTCCCTATAAGAGGCGCGATATCGATGATAATCTCGTCCTGCCCGTGTCCGGCGACGACGCGGCTGGCTTTGTCGTGCATATGAACGTAGTGACCGCCTAGCGCATTTGCCAGCCCACGCGCGACTTGCACGCCAGGACCGCCAATGACGATATCCCAATCGACGCACGGCTCGTTGAGCAAGAGATTGCGCAGCGAGCCCCCGACGAGGTATGCCGGCCGACGCTGGCGCTCGGCAACGTATTGAGCCGCGCGCTGCAACAGGCGGAGTGTCTCGCCAGGAATGATATGTTGTTCTACCATGCAGTATTACCGTGTGTTGTAGTTGTACCAGGTAGTCTGGGTCAGGGTCTGTGCAGATTATAGCAGAATCGGGCTGTTTTGCGAAGAGAGGGCGTAGTCAGGATTTGTATGCTAAACTCAGGCCTTTTCCGAGAGAAAGAATCATCTGATCGAACTGGTTTAGAGACTCCAATGTTGCCAGGTACCCGGCAATCTCATCGGGATGAGAGTGGACATTATCGGCGAGAACGAGCGCGTCAGAGGTCAGTTTTGGCACAAGGAGTTGCAATTGGGTGGGGGCGCTCAACCGGTCAGCATCGAAGAAGATGAAGTCGAATGGGCCGGTACATCCCTTCACGATCTCAGTAGCATCGCCGCAGACGAGGTCAACAACTTCACGCAGGCCAGCTCGTTGTAGATTCTCATCAGCAAGTACCTGCTTCGCCGGATTGCGGTCAATACTTATAACATGGCCGCCATTTGCCTGTGTAGCCCAGGCGAGCCAGATGGTACTGTACCCATTGGAGGTCCCGATTTCGAGCAGACGCGTGCGCCGACTGCTGCGAACAAGGATGCTCAAGAAGTGAGCCGTATCCGGCTCTAAGTTCAACATTTTCCTTGCGCGGTCCGTCTCGCGGGCATCATTCTGCTGGCCTTCATTATATAGCTCATTTAGTAGTTGATGGAGTTCGGCGTTCATCATAGATACTCATCTCCTTCTTCTCTTCTCAGAGAGGCTTCCACTGCTCAAAAAATGCTAGCACTTTCGGCCGCGAGTCGGAGTGCCAGAAATGCTTCCTTTAATTCCTGACGAACAGCGCTTTCAGACTCTTTAATTACAAGGTCCTGATAGACATCCAGGAATTGTATACGCAAGCGGTAGAATATCATAATTGATCCATAGAACTTCCTGCCTTGGCTGCTTCACCGAATGGCAGTTTTTGATGGGAGCCTCAATATGGGTCCAATCCCCGTATAACTCTTCCATTAAGTCACAATGATACCCAGATACAGCAACTTTCCCTCTAACGCTGCGAAGAACCTGGGCAAGCTTACGATGCTCATCGTTGTTCATCTCATTGCTATAAGCTTGTTTATCGCCTCTAGAAGCATGCGGATACGGTGGATCGCAATAAAACAGTGTTTCCTCGCTATCATAGCGCTGAATGACATCGATGGCGGAAGCATGTTCTATCTGGACACGTAAAAGCCTTTGTACAATTTCAGAAAGGCCCTCAACGCTTCCTAACCATCTTGAAACGGCACCTGCCATACCTGCTCGACTGGTTAAAACACAATGGGCCCACCTGCCTGTACTGGCTTTTTGCGCTAAACCGGTTCTTACCTGCCGGGCGCACACGAAAAAGCGCCTGGCCCTTTCCAGATCTGATATGGGTTCGTTCGGCTTAGAAAATGCAAGCTCAAATTCCTCGCGGGCAAAAGGGGTTAAGCCAATAGCTTCGATCAGCGCTTCTTTTTGATCTCGAAGAACACGAAAGAAATTGACAACCTCCCCATCGATATCATTGTATGTTTCTACTAAAGCAGGTTTTCTATTGATGAGTACCGCCGCTGAACCCGCGAACGGCTCGCAATAATGTCTCGCTTGAGGCAATAAAGGTAGGAGCCAATTGAGATGGCTAAACTTTCCACCATACCAGCCAAAGGCTATTACTTTCCCTGTTTCCTGCTCCTCAATAGTTGTATCCATTTCTCAAGCTTCCCTTTAAAATACGATTGCCTGGACGCTTACAGGAGATACGAACCTTCTTTTAGCGTACTTTTGTGTTTACATAATTATACAAAAGAAGATGCCACCAGTGCGACTTTTGCCAGTATAATCAAAGGGAATGACTTTTGCAAGGGCCTGTGAAGAGCGTCGCGTGATATGGGAAACTAGAATTGGTTGTAGCTGATGTATACCCACTGACCTCCCTTGTCACTCGTCCCTATTCCCGTGTATAGTACAGCTTCAAGCTATTTGGAGGTAGATAGAATATGCGATATGTCAGGGCGATGTGTAGCTATTGCTCCTGGAAACTGGTATATTCTTAGCAAAGAAAACAGGCATTAAAAGTCGCAGGTGGCTATGCATTCCTATAGATCCAGGAAGGTCGCATGAGTCAGAGCTATGGTGTGCTGCGGGTGGTGCGGGTGCGCGCACCTGCCAGCGGGGCATTGCACACCCATGACAAATACCCGGAGGGCTGGTTACCGGAAGAGAGACTGGTCCATGTGCTGGCGCGACATGAAACGAGTATTGGTCGCGCCTTGAGCAATGAGATCGTGTTAATGGATCCTACCGTCTCGCGTGAGCACGCGAGATTGGTGCTGGACCAGTCTGGCTGGCACATCTTCAATCTGACCGCGCGCAATATCGTACGCGTCAACGGGCAGGCCGTTGCCAGCGGTACCTGGTTCCCGCTGCAATCGCAGGACATTGTGATCCTGGGCAGTACCATGCTGCAACTTATCGCGCCCCAGGCCGGGACTTTAGGGAGCCAGCCAGAGTCCGAGCCGGCCGCTGACTCCTATTCCCAGCCGCTGACGCTGCCCGTCAGCGATCCTTTGTCGCCCCAGGATGCCGGGACAGCCGAACAGAGACGCCAATTCCAGCCACTGCCGGGCGTGCCGTCGTGGCAGCAACCCGCGTCGCTCTGGCAGCAGGCGGCCACCCCGCAGCATGAGCATATCGCGCTGCCTGCCCAACCCGATCCTGAATTGATGGCCGAGCCATGGGAGGATGACCAGGAAGAGAGCCTGCTTGGTGCCGGCGTCACCATGCGCTTTGCCTTGCCGCAGCGTATGGGTATACGCACGCGCTGGTTGATCGCCGGCGCCGGGCTGGCGATCGTGGTGATCAGCGCCATGATTACGTTGGTGCTCAACAGCCTGATCGGCATCACGGCGCTAGCGCAGAACGGCGCATCGAGCATCTTGATAGCGATCACCGTACCCCTGGTACCCGCGCTGGGGGTCTACCTGCTGGTCAACTTCATCGATCGCTTTGAGCGAGAACCCTGGTATCTGCGGCTGGCGGCCTTTTTGTGGGGCATGCTTATCGCCATCCCCCCGGCGCTCTTCGTTGAGAAGTACATAGATGGCATATTACAGAACCAGCTAGGGCCTGGCACCAGCGATGTAGTACGCTCGGCCCTCTTCGGTCTGAACGCGGGCTTCACCGAAGAGACGATCAAGGGCCTGGGGATCTTGCTGCTCTTCATCATTCTGCGCGACGAATTCGATAATGTCACCGATGGCATCGTCTACTCGGCGATGATCGGCGCCGGCTTCGCGATGATCGAGAATTTTCAATATTTCGCCGGATACAAGAAATTCGTGGTCTTCCTGATCGTCTATCGCGTCGTTCTTGGCTGGCTGGGACACCCCACCTTTACCGCCTGCTTCGGGGTAGCGCTGGGCTATACGCGGCACACGCGCTCGCGCTGGAAGCAGATCATGATCCCACTGCTGGGGTACCTGTTGGCCGTGGTGTTGCACAGCTTCTTCGACTTCATCGTGTTTCAGGCGGCGGCGGCCATCCAGACCGACCCCGGCAGTAGCAGTGTGCAAACGTTCTCCTTGATCGCCATCATTGGCGACTACATCCCACCTTTTTTAGCGCAGATGGTGCTGCTCTACTTCCTCATCAAGTCCCTGGCGCATGAAGCGGCGGTCATCCGCGAGTTCCTGGCCGTCGAGGTAAGCAACGGGATTGTGACGGTGGACGAGTATGCCCTGTTGCAGAACTCATTTCAGCGCACCAAACAGGAGCGGCGCGTGCTGTTCAGCCTGGGGGTCAAGCAATGGCTACGCGTCAAAGCCCTGTATCAGACGGAGATCGGGCTGGCCTTCCGCAAATGGCATGTGAGCATGGGAGCTAAACGCAAACAGGGCTATCGCCGCCAGCCGGAGGACGCGTACCGGCAGCGCATCCGGCGCCTGCGCAACGAGATCAGAGTCGTTGAGGCGAAGGCGAAGGCGCCTATTCTGTAAACTTGACACCCCTTCATGGCGCATGTTAGCATGAACCATAAGACCTCTTTACTTAGAAAAGGACGTGTTTGCTATGGGAAAGGAGCGGGCTGACCTGCTACAGATCTATCATTTTATGCGCCTCACCAGGGCCATGGAGGATCGCACGCGTACCCTGTTTTTACAGGGGCGTGTGGTGGGTGGAGTCTACACCGCCATGGGCCACGAGGCGACGACCGTCGGAGCGGCAATGACGCTGCACGATGGTGACTGCATTGTGCCGCAGCATCGTGATCTGGGTATGCACCTGGTACGCGGCGGCTCCCCCAGAGCTGTGATGTGCCAGTGGTTGGCGCGCGGCAATGCTCCCACGCTGGGCCGGGACGGCCAGTTGCACATCGGCGATATGCATCGCGGCGTGGTGCCGATGATCAGTATGCTGGGCGAATCGCTGCCGGTGGCCTGCGGTGTCGCGCTCACCATGAAGATGCGCGGGCGCTCGACGATTGTGCTGGCAAGCTGCGGCGATGGGGCCACCAACACAGGCGCCTTCCACGAAGCGCTGAACTTCGCCTCGGTGCAGAAGCTGCCCATCGTGTTCATCGTCGAGAACAACGGCTATGCTTATTCAACGCCTGGCGCTAAACAATTTGCCATCCAGAATCTCTCGGAGCGCGCGCTAGCCTATGGGATGCCGGGAGAGAGCGTGGATGGCAACGATGTGTTGGCGGTCATCGAGACGGTCACGCGCGCCGTTGAACACGCGCGCGCCGGTCAGGGACCATCTCTCGTCGAATGTAAGACCTTCCGCGTGCGCGGACACTCGGAGGCCGATAAAGCCGACTATGTACCCAAAGAACTGCGCGAGGAGTGGCTGGCGAAGGACCCCATCAAGCGTTTTGAAGCCTATCTCACACAGGAAGGGTACCTGACAGGAAAAAAGCAGGCCGCGATTGAGGCAGAGATCAAGGCCATCGTCGACGATGCCGTGAGCTATGCCGAGCAGAGCCCGCCGCCCGATCCCGCCACGGTGGCCGACTATGTCTTTGCGCCCGCCGGGCCTGTGGCGATCATTGGCGAGCCTGGTGCTCAGAGTACGCTCTGTGTGAACGCGCTGGATACACGGACGGGGATGCCGTTCAACACGATGAATCAGCAAGAGGAGGTCGTTGGACGGCTATGAGTGCAGTCACCTATCTAGAGGCCATCAGCCAGGCCATTCGCGAGGAGATGCGGCGAGACGAGGCCGTGTTCCTGCTGGGGGAGGACGTGGGCAGCTACGGCGGGGCCTTCAAGGTCAGCGCTGGCTTCCTTGAAGAGTTCGGGCCAGAGCGCGTGATCGACACCCCTATGTCGGAAGCGGCGATCATCGGCTCTGCCGTCGGCGCGGCACTCATGGGCATGCGCCCCATCGCCGAGATGCAATTTATCGATTTCATCACCTGCGGGTTTGACCAGATCATCAATATGGCGAGCAAAATGTACTGGCGCTCCGGTATGCCGGTGCCGATGGTGATCCGCGGCCCTTCCGGCGGCGGCACGAAGGGTGGGCCGTTCCATTCGAGCAGTCCCGAAGCCTGGTTCTTCCACACACCAGGCATCAAGGTGGTGGTGCCGGCGACGACATACGATGCCAAGGGCCTGCTGAAGGCGGCCATACGCGACAACAATCCTGTGCTCTACCTGGAACACAAGCTGCTTTATCGCCTGCCAGAGCTGCGCGAGGAGTTGCCGGAGGAAGACTACATCGTGCCGCTGGGCAAAGCTCTGGTGCGCCGCGAGGGCGAGGATATGACCATGCTGACCTATGGCGCCATGGTGCATCAATGCCTGAAGGCCGCTCGCCAACTTGAGGAGCAGGATGACCTGGAGGTCGAGGTGATCGACCTGCGCAGCCTGGCGCCGCTGGACCGCGAGGCCATCCTGGAGTCCGTCAAGCACACCAATAAGGTCTTGATCGTCTACGAAGACACTCTGACAGGTGGTATCGGAGCCGAGTTGTCGGCGATCCTGGCCGAGGATCTCTTCGAGTACCTGGATGGCCCGATCACACGCGTGGCCGCGCCCGATGCGCCGTTCCCATACGCGCCTCCATTGGAAGAGGCGTACCTGCCGAACGCCGATAAGATACTCACGGCAGCGCGAAAGCTCGCCGCATATTAGGCTATCCGGTCCCTACGAAGAACGGGGCCGTCACATCGTGTACGCGAGATGAGGCGAGAAGCGAGATCTTGTGCGTAACAAAGGAGTTGAAACTATGCCAACGCCGGTAAAGATGCCTCGTTTGGGAGAGTCGGTCGCGGAGGGAACAGTGGGGGGCTGGCTGAAGAACGAGGGCGATTGGGTTGAGAAGGACGAGTCACTGGCTGAGATTATCACCGATAAGATTAACGCGGAACTGCCCTCGCCGGTTGCCGGGCGGCTGGCCAAGATCCTGGTGCAGGTGGATGAGACGGTTGTTGTGGGCACGGATATCGCGCTGATCGAAGAGAACGCCGATGTCGCAGCCTCACCAACTGCCGAAGCGGCCCCCGGACCGGACGCGGCCCCCGTGAAGAGTCCCGCCGAGGCGCGGGTACCCGTGATGGAGGAGCGCCAGCCTCAACGCGGCGCGGTTGCTGTCAACACTGGTCAAGGCAATGGCGCGTCAGCGCCTGTGCGCGAGCAGCAGGTGGAAAATGGGGAGCGGCAGCGCATCTCTCCCCTGGCGCGCCGGTTGGCGCGCGAGCATGGACTTGAGCTGAACGAGATCGTGGGCACCGGCATCAATGGCCGTGTGCGCAAAGAAGATATCCTGGCCTACCTGGAGCAGCGCCAGACCGCACCTGCTGTGGCCGCAGCGCAACGCACAGCCCCGGCAGCGGTAGCAACGCCTCCTTCCCCGGCAGTGGCCAAGCAGCCAGCCTATACTGTCCCCGCCGCGCAGGCTCAATCGGCCACGGCGGGCGCCGAGGAGGAGATCGTCGTGCCGAGCCGCATGCGCCTGGCCATCGCCGAGCACATGGTGCGCAGCAAGCGCACATCGCCGCACGCGACGACTGTGGTGGAGGTCGATATGACCCCCATCGCTAAGTGGCTAGCGAAGCACAAAGAGGACTTCAAGCGGCGCGAGGGCTACGGCATCAGCTATGTGCCCTTTGTGATGAAGGCCGTCTGCGAGGGCATTCGTAAGGTGCCTACGATTAACTCAAGCTGGACCGAGGATAACAAGATCATCATTAAGCGGCGCATCAACCTCGGCATGGCCGTCGCGACCGATGCCGGGCTGGTGGTGCCCACGATCTACGATGCCGATCAATACACGCTGGCCGGTCTGGCCAGGCAGATCAACGCGGTGGCGCAGCGCGCGCGCGCGAACAAGCTGACGATCCAGGATCTACAGGGCAGCACGTTCGTCGTCAATAATCCAGGTACCTTCGGCACGATTATCTCCGTGCCGATCATCAACCAACCCCATGCCGCCATCCTGAGCATGGATTCAGTGGTCAAGCGCCCGGTGGTCATCGAGGACGATGCCATTGCGGTACGCTCCATGATGTATTTGTGTCTCTCCTTCGATCATCGCATCCTGGATGGCGCGGGGGCTGGTGGTTTCTTGCAGGCTGTGCGTACAAGGCTGCAAAGTTATGGGCGCGAAATAGATGTGTATTAGCTAGAACGAGGATAAACCATGGCGACAATGATACCAGAGCGTCGTCCTGAGTGGCTCAAGGTGCGGCCGGCCCAGGGAGAGAACTACGAACACCTGAAGCAGTTGATGCGTAGCAAGTCGCTTCATACTGTGTGCGAGGAGGCCCGCTGCCCCAATATGCGCGAATGCTGGGGACATAAAACGGCGACCTTCATGATCCTGGGCCGTGTCTGTACGCGGAGCTGTGGCTTCTGCGCCGTGGAGACGGGTCGCCCGCAGGGTCTGGACTGGGAGGAGCCGAAACGCGTGGCAGAGGCGGTCCAGCAGATGGGCCTGCGTCACGCTGTTGTGACCTCGGTGAACCGCGACGAGTTGAAGGACGGCGGCGCCGCGGTCTTTGCTGCCACCATTCGCTGGATACGCCGCCTGAACCCTGAATGCCGGATAGAGGTGCTGACGCCGGACTTCAAAGGTGTCTACGAGGCGCTACAGGTGGTGATGGAGGCGAAACCCGACGTGTACAACCATAACGTCGAGACCATCCCCAGGCTCTACAAGCGCGTGCGGCCCCAGGCCATCTACAAGCGCTCGCTCCAGGTGCTCAAGTGGGCCAGGGAGATGCATCCCGGGGCGCCCACCAAGTCCGGCTTCATGCTGGGCCTGGGAGAGACCTGGGACGAAGTGATCGAGGTGATGCACGACCTGCGCGCGTACGATGTGGATATCCTCACCATCGGGCAGTACCTGCGCCCATCCTTCCAGCATCTACCCATCCAGCGCTATGTGCCGCTGGAAGAGTTCGCGGCGCTCAAGGTCGAGGGCCAGAAGATGGGCTTCCGGCATGTGGAATCCGGCCCATTCGTGCGCAGCTCGTATCACGCGCACGAGCAGGCCGATGGAGCGGGGGTCCAGGCATGAAAACGCGTATCGATGGTGTGCAAATTGCCTACGATGACCACGGCGTAGGGCTGCCAGTGATCTTCCTGCACGCCTTTCCCCTCAATCGTGGTATGTGGCAGGGCGAGATAGAGGAGCTGCTGAAAGAGGGGCGCTACCGGCTGGTGGCACTGGACTGGCGCGGCTTTGGCGAGAGCGAGATCGACGCCGAGATTTCGCCGATGGAGCGCTTCGCCGATGACGTGGCGGGGCTGATGGATACGCTGGGTATGCAGAATGCGGTGCTCTGCGGCCTCTCGATGGGCGGCTACGCGGCCTTTGCCTTCCTGCGCAAGTATCCGCAGCGGGTCGCGGGCCTGGTGCTGGCCGATACGCGGCCGGGGGCGGATGGTGACGAGGCGCGCGCCAATCGCGAGAATGTGGCGCGCCTCGCCGAAACTCAGGGCACTGATGCTATCGCCGATATGCAGTTGCCCAGGCTGCTTTCAGACGATACGCGGCAGCACCACCCTGAGGTCGAGCTGCGCGCCAGGCAGATGATCCATGCCGCGCTCCCCCAAGGCATCGCCGCCGCCTCGCGTGGCATGGCCCGCCGCACTGCCGCGGATGATCTGCTAGCGGAGGTCGCCTGTCCGGTGCTGGTGATCGTGGGGGAGCAGGACGCTCTGACGCCGCCGGGTGTCGCCCAGGAGTACGCGGTACGTATTCCAGGCGCGCAGTATATCGTGATTCCGCGCTCCGGCCATCTTTCAAATCTGGAGCAGCCAGAGGCGTTCTTGCAGGCACTCAGTGGTTTTTTGCGGTCCTCGTTTTGAGATGTGTGGGTAGTAGGGTAGAGGCGTAGATGTACCCCGGTGAGGAAGGAAGGGTGGAACATGAGTCAGCCACTGATGCAGTTGGGGGAGCATCATCCTATCGTGCTTGTGGTAGATGACAATCCCGCTATTCGGGATATGGTATCCTGGGCGCTCGAACTTGACGGCTATGAACCTGTGGAGGCGGCTGAGGGGCAGGAGGCCCTGGCCTGGATGGATAACGCCGCGCGCGAGGGCCGCTATCCCTCGGTGATTTTGCTGGATCTGGCTATGCCGGTGATGGATGGAAACGCCTTTCTCAGCAACCTGCGTGAGCGAGCGGCGACAATAGAGACGCCGCCGGCTGTCGTTGTGATTACCGCTATGGCCGGACCGGAGACCCAGGCCCTGGGCGTGCAGCAGGTGATCGTCAAGCCGTTTCATGTGCGCGACCTGCTGGATGTCGTGCGTAAATTGGCTCTGCCCGCGTAGGGACGGGGCGCAGGCCAGCGGTGCCCCTACACGAAATAAGCATCCGTGTAGGGCGCAGGCCAGCAGCGCCCCTATACGGATGCGAGAGGGGGATCGTTTGCTCTATGACTGGAGTGGGTGACAGCGCGCATTGCTTTGACCTGCTTACCTGCCCGTTGTGCGGCGAGGGTTTCATGCAGGAGGACCGCGCGCTCAAGTGCGCGAATGGCCACGCGTTTGATATCGCGCGCGAGGGCTATGTCAACCTGCTGCTGGGGAAATCGCGTGGCGACACCAGAGAAATGTTGCTGGCGCGCCGGAACTTTCTGGAGCGTGACCACTATCGCCCACTCTCACAGGCTATCAACGAGCACATCTACCAGTATCTTGGCGGGCAAGCCAGCAGAGAGAGCGAGTATGGTGGTTGCAATATACTGGATGTAGGGTGCGGCGAGGGCTACTACTCTGGCAACCTGTTACGTAACCTGGAGCAGCGTCTCCCCGCAACCCGCATACGCTGCCTGGGCCTGGATATCTCGAAGGATGCCGTAAAGATGGCCGCCAGGCGCTCGCACGCCGGGGAGAACTGCTTTGTGGTGGCCGATGTGACAGAGCGGCTGGTCGTGGCTGATCGCTCGCTGCATGTGCTTCTCAACATCTTCGCCCCCAGAAACCCCGCTGAATTTGCGCGCGTCGTTGTACCAGGGGGCATGTTGCTTATAGCCATACCAGGCTCCAATCATCTCCTGAGCCTGCGTTCAACGCTGAAGCTGCTCGATATCGAAAAAGACAAACAGCGCCATGTGATAGCGCAGTTCCAGGATCTGTTTACGCTGCTGACTGTCTCTCCGGTCACATATGAGTTGCACCTGCACAGCCAGGATATTGTCAACGCCGTGAAGATGACGCCCAATTACTGGCATATGTCGGAGCAAAGCAGGGCCGCGGCCGAGGGGATAGATTCGCTACACACAGAGGTGGAGTTTAGCTGTCTGGTTTTCGTGCGCTCTGAGGATTGATATAATGACGTTACTCACTTCAACAGGCAATGTACACGTTGATCGTCTCCTATCGGGGTTGATAGGCATCTTTGAGGCGGCGTTCCCGGCCAGGGTGCAGGGCTATTATGTACAGGGTAGCTACGCGGACCGCAGCGGTGTGGCTACCAGCGACATCGATATAGAAATCGTTTTCCGAGGGAGCATAATGGTGGAGGAGCGGCAGAAGGCCGAACTGCTGGCAGACTACTGTGCTGATTTGAGCGGGATCGAGCTTGATGCTGAGGTTGAGGACGAGGAGCGTCTTATGGCGGGCAGCGATCCGATGTTCAAGATGGCGAGCCTGCTCATCTACGGCGAAGATATCCGCGACCGCGTGCTGCTGGTGGGCTTGCAGGACTGGATACGCGACCGCATGCACACCTCCTACTGGCGCTTCGTCAATCTCTTCCAGCGTCCAGGCGTGGTTACCTATCCGCTGACATACCCGGACCCCACTGCCGAGTTCTACGGCTATGAACTGCGCAAGGTGCGCCTGCCGGACGGGAGGGAGGTCAATTCGACGCGCGATCTCATTCGCTCCACGGGCTGGGCGGCGACAGCGATCATTGCCTTCAAGTGCGGACGCTACGTTGCCAGGAAGTCTGATTGCCACCGCATCTACCAGGAGTGCTTTCATGACCAGTGGGGGACACTGCTCACAGATATCTACGAGCAGTGCCGGGGCCGCTGGCACTACCTCATTCCAGATGTCCACGAAGAGCGCCAGCAGCTCCGGGCGATCTGCGCGAGGACGCCAGGGTTTGAAAACCACTTTTTGCAGGTATACAAGGAATTCCTGCTGTCCGAACTGCGTCATGGAGACACGCAGGCGCGGGAGCAGGCTCTAAAAGTGCTGGCAGCTATCCCCTTTCAGGATGAGGAGATCCTGGCTTCTCTGTAGGAACACAATGTATTGCGTCGGACGCAATTCATTGCATGTATAGGATATTCTATTCAGCATACTGTATGTTTTAATTCTTGCCATCCTCGCTACTCTCTAGCAGGGCGGTCAGGGCTTCCTCTGCCGTCTGAGCCGGCCCGATGCTGAGAATCATCTGTTCAAGGATCACTGGCTCTGAAGTCATAGAGACTATCTTCTCAGCCATGCGCTGGAGCCTGGGAAAGCGTTTCTCGACCAGCGCGAGTACCATTTCTCGTAGCGCAGCTATTTTTCCTTGTTGAAGGCCCTCTTGAAGTCCTTTCTGAAGGCCAGCTTCCTGACCTTTCTGGGAGCCATCTTCCCAGGCTTCGTCCCAGATCTCCTTGAAGGCCCATGACTCGCGTAGCTGATCGTACAACATGTTGAGCCTCCTCTTGAGCCACAGATCGCATCGGCGACAACTTTGCGATGCTGGTCGAACTCACGATAGAATTCTGTTGAGGCCTGGTTGAGGTAGCGCGCATCGCGTACCAACCAGGTGGTAAAGTCCTGGGGAGACTCTCGGAGTATCCGCTTCAACCCTTCGTCCCACAACGTTGCCAAATGCCACATTCTCCCACATAAACCACATTGATAGATGCAGTATAGCATATGCGGGATGGATTGTCGATGATCCATTTATCTTGTATAATTTCTTGTGTATCTTATAGTACTTTATGCATGTATATTGCGTTAAAATAAATAGCACCTTATACTGTATTAAGGGTTACCAATATATGGTTATGGACTGCTTCTAGCAGTATAGTGT